>CAKZQX010000379.1 GCA_937141995.1 uncultured Chloroflexaceae bacterium
GCGGGCGGCAGCCCGGCTGCCGCCTACGCATCCGGTGAATCCTCTCCGAGTAGGCGGCAGCCGGGCTGCCGCCCGCCACAGGTGGCGCGACCACGACGTACGCGGTACGGCCTGTTCCGGTTGTCAGCAGCGGCCGTTTCGGGCTTTCGTTTCATTCGCGTTGTTCGTGGTCCAGACTCTACCGCGTACCACGCGGAATGAAGTGCTGTCCCCCTACTCCGACGCATTCAGCCGATAGCCAATCCCGCGCACATTCTCAATACAGCCCATCTCGCCCGTCTCGTACCCCAGTTTGCGCCGCAGCGAGCGCACCAGCGGACGCAGCAGCGACCCGGCTTCGGCGTGATCGGTATCCAGATCATGCGTCGCCCGGATCAACTCTTGCAGTGACACCAGTCGGTTGACGTGCCGCGTCAGATACTCCAGCAGTGTAAACTCCCGCGCGGAGAGTTTCACCGGTTGCCCATTATTCCAGACCCGGTGCTGACCAGGATCAATTTGCAATTCCCCCGCCGTCAGCATACCGGAAACGTCATCGCTTTGCGATAACGCCTGCGCTGTAGGCTGCGTAATCTGCTGGGCCCGGCGCAGCTTTCCCCGCACCACGGCCAGTAAATCTTCGGGCTGGATCGGCTTGGTCAGGTAGTCATCAACGCCCAACTCCTTGCCATACCGGATATCACTGTCCAGTGTGCGTGCCGTCAAAAAGAGAAACGGAATTGTTATCCAGAGAGGATTGGCGCGCACACGCTCATACAGTTGGTAGCCATTCATCTGGGGCATGGCAATATCTGCCAGAATAAGATCAACTGTATGCGATTGGAGCAGAGCCAGCGCTTCAAGCCCATCGCTTGCGGTCATCGCTTCATAACCTGCCGCTTCGAGTGTCAGTGCCAGGCTGTCCAGCAGATCCGGTTGGTCATCAACAACAAGAATAGATCTGTTCATGGGTACAAACCTCTTCTGTTAATAGGGGAAAGTAGACAACAAAGGTACTCCCTTTACCAGGAGTTGAAGCAACAGCAATTGTGCCGGCATGCAGGGTAATCAACTCGTGTGTAATAGCAAGGCCCAATCCGGTTCCCGATATATTTCCCTGCGGCTGCACACGGTAAAAACGCTCAAATATCTGGGGCATATTCTCCTCAGAGATGCCAACCCCAGTGTCTGTAACCCGCACCGCAGCCCACGCGCCCGGTGGCAGAGCGCGGCTCCCCGGCCAGACCGGTTCTTCCGCTTCACCCGCCGACAACACACGACACTCACAGGTGATACATCCGCTGTCCGGCGTGTACTTGATGGCATTGTTCAAAAGGTTACGCAAAATCTGGCGCAACTGACCATCGTTCCCCGACACGGGCAGATAATCAACACCGGTGACGGAGAGGGACTGCGCCTTCTTCTGGATCAGGGGCACCTGTTTATCGGCCTCTTCGCCGATCAGTTCTACCAGGTTCAGCGGCTGCCGCTTCATCGAGATGCGCTGGCTGTCGATCCGCGCGATTTCGAGCAGATCGCTGATCAGATCATCCAGCACCCGGGTATGCTCTCGAATATCCCGGATCATGCGCTGCCGTCGTTCGTCGCTTAACCGCGCATAGAGCGTATCCAGATTGCCGCTGAGCAGCGTAATGATCGACAGGGGCGTACGCAGTTCGTGCGAGACATTCGAGACAAACTGATCCTTCAGGCGTTCCGCCTCTTTAATTGGCGTAATGTCACGCTGAACACTGACATAGCCCACCGGCTGACCCGGCGTGTGCGGATCAAACAGCGGCGCAATCGTCACCGCCGCATCGTAGCGCGTACCGTCCTTCCGCTGGTTGACCAGTTCGCCGCGCCAGGTCTGACCGGCACGTACAACCTGCTGGATCTCCTCCGAGACAGCCGGGAGCGGTCCATCACCCGGACGGCTGTAGGCATGCTGCCCAACCACCTCATCACTGGCGTAGCCGGTGAGGGTCGCGGCGGCCGGATTGACGTAGTGAACAATATCTTCAAAGTCGGTGACGAGGACGGCTTCACCCAGCGCCTCGAGGATGGCCTGCGTGCGGTCACGCTCCAGTTGTAACTCGCGTGTACGCTGGGCAACAACCTCTTCCAGGTTATCGGCGTGACGCTGCAATTGCTGGTAGAGTTGCGCCGTTTCCATCGCCTGGCCGACCGCGCTGGCGACACTCTGCGCCAGGAGCAGTTCCTGGTCGTTAAAGCTGCAGGCGTCCACCGCACCCATTTCGATCAAGCCGACGACCTGGTTGCGCATCAAAATGGGAACAATCAGACAGGTCGCCAGACCACAGCGCTCCATCAAGGTGTACATTGAGGAGAGGGGCGCGTCAGGGGATAGCACGGTATCAGATGCAGGTCGAGTGATGCTCAGGGGCATCTTCGTCTGCAACACATGGGCGATAGGCATGTGCATATCAGTGTCGGCAACGCCATTCTGAATCTGTTCCAGACAGGACCGGCACAGGTGGGGGGCGGCCGCGGCGGCCGAACGGGCGACAACGGTCCAGTGCGTTTGCGGCGGATCCAGCAGCAGCGCCGTTGCCCGGCAGACCGCAAAGGTATGCACCAGCGACTCGCAGGCGATATTGATGACCTCCTGCGCATCCAGCGCGGTCGCTGCTGCGGCGATCACCCGGTTGAGTAGCGTTAACTCGCGGTTGCGCTGCCGGATATGCTCCTCGGCCATCTGGCGATAATCGCGCTCGAGTAACAGACGCTGGTAGCGATTCAGGCGCATGATGGTTTTCACCCGCGTACGCAGTTCAACCCGGTCGAACGGCTTGGAAACAAAGTCATCCGCACCCGCCTCAATCCCCTGCAGCCG
>CAKZQX010000380.1 GCA_937141995.1 uncultured Chloroflexaceae bacterium
GGGTGCCCGCGCCGCTCATAATTTCCTCCATCACTGTGGACGCCTCCGCCTGACCCAGATCCCGGCCACCGGTTACCGCAATGATTGCATCACGAATACTCACCACGCCCTCCTTATTTGCCATGTCTCAACTGGTCGTTATTGCGGGAGATTGTACCACGATGCCACAAAGCCGGTGCGTTTACCTTGTCCCCCCGTCAGATACCCTCCCAGCGAATGCGAAAGATCCGCCCACCAAAATCATCGCTGACCAGCACGCTGCCGTCGGGCAGCACGAGGAGGCCGGCCGGGCGGCCCCAGGCATCCGCGCCGATGATAAAGCCGCGCAGCAGATCTTCATGCCCGACCGGCTGCCCGTTCTTAAAGCGTACCCGCACGACGTTGTAGCCGATCCGGGTGCCCCCGGTCTGGTCGGATGCGGAGCCGTGGAAAGCAATCAGCGCATCACCCTGATAGCCGGCGGGGAACCCGGTCTGATCGTAGAAGGCTACCCCCAGCGGGGCCCAGTGCGCCGGGAAGGTGTAGCGCGGTCCCTCGGTGGCGGCACAGCGCGCCGGGTCGTTAAACTCCGGATTGGGCCGGCGGTCGCCGTAGCAGTAGGGCCAGCCATAGTTTTGCCCCGCCTGGATCAGATTAAACTCCTCGGGCGGCAGATCCGGGCCGAGGTTGTTACGGCCCATATCCATCCCCCATAACTCATCGGTGAAGGGACGGAAATCCATGCCCACCGTGTTGCGCAGCCCGCTTGCAAAGACCTCCAACCCGCTGCCGTCGGGGTTGGCGCGTAGCACCGCCGCGCGCAGGGGCGTGCTCTCCTCGCACACATCACACGACGAGCCTACGCTCAAGTAGAGCATGCCGTCCGGCCCCTGCAGCAACGTGCGCGTGCGATGCCCGTAGAGATCGGTCGCGCCGTCGGGAATGCCATCAATAATCACCTGCTGATCACGGGCGCGTCCATCGGGAGCAAAGTCACTCAGATGTACCACCCGATTCTCGGCGGCGGCGTACAACTGCCCATCGACGAACGCAACGCTATGCACAAAGGGCAGCCCTTCCGCCACCAGTTGCTCCGTCTCGTAGTAGCCATCGCCGTCGTTGTCGCGCAGGCGTACTACCGTATCCGTTGTGGAGGAGCCAAAGACCAGGCTACCGTCCGCGTCCCGCGCCATAAAGCGCGGCCCACGCAGTCCGCCGGCAACCTCCTCAACCGTGAAGCCGGTGGGCACCTCCAGCGGGGTGGGCCAGCCGGCCTGCTCTACCGCCCGATACTGCGGTGGGGACATGGCCGCCGGATCGAGGTTGGCCCGTCCCGGCGCGAAGACCTCCGCCCCCAGCCGGCCCAGCAGCACCTGGTAGGGTTCCGGGTTGTCGGGGTGATACTCGAAGCGTGCCCGCTCAAACCACTGGGTCAGCACGGTTGCGCCGCTGCTGTTGGTCTCCATGGTCGGCTCGGTCAGGGGTAGCCCGAACAGCGCCAGGCTTTCGGCATAGCTCGTCCCCGGCTGCCCATCGAACTCCAGCCCGTTGCGCTCCCAGTAGCCCAGGAACGGCTCACATAGGCGGTGGCGGGTCGCCGCGAAGAAGCGGCAGCCGTCCGTCGGCGCGCCCGGCGGCAACGTTTGCCAGTCCCGCCCGGCCTGGCGCAGCGCCTCATCCCCCAGGCGACCCAGCAGCACATCGTACGGCGGGCTGTTCTCCGGGTGGGCCTCAAAGCGCTCGCGCTCAAACCACTGCACCGCAAAAACGCCTTCGCTGCTACGCTCCTGGCGTTGCGCACTGATCGGCAGGCCAAATACCGGCAGCCCGCCCTGGCGCTCCCAGAATTGCAAGAAGCGCCCGTCAACGTTGTAGCCGGTCTCGGCAAAGAAGCGCCGGCTCTGGGCAACGCCGGGCTGCGCGGGTGAGAGCGCAAAAAAACCCGCGACTGCTACCGCCATAAGCAGCAACAGCGCGGGGAAAATTCGAGTAACGCGCATGCACATACCTCATTTATTCATAATAACGAAACGCGGGATGCTCCATAATCGCCGGTAGAGCCGCAGCGACATCCTCGTGCAGGACAATGTTGGCATGCCCATCGAGGTAGGTTTCCATCATATTGACGATAATCACCCGCGCGCCCCGCTGCATTGCGATCAGCGGCATATCGGCAACCGGGGAGACCTCCAGCGAGGTACCCACGACCAGCAGCACATCGCAGAGGAAGAGCGCCTGCTGCGCCTGCTCAACCTGGTCCATGGGCAAAAACTCGTCAAACAGAACCACGTCCGGCTTAAAGGTGCCGCCCCCGCCGCAGTCACACAGGGGAATGTTCCCGCTCAACACCTGCGGGATCAGCGCGTCACTCGTCACCTGCTTCTCACAACTGATGCAGGTCGCGCTGCGCATATGCCCGTGCAGTTCGTAGACTGTCCGTGAACCGGCGCGCTGATGCAATCCATCAATATTCTGGGTCACCACCGCCTTGAGAATCCCCAGGCGCTCCAGTTCGGCCAGCGCCAGGTGGGCCGGGTTGGGTTGCGCGGCCAGCGAGACCTGTAGCAGCGGACGCAGCCAGTTGTAGAACCGCTGCGGGTTGGTGTCAAACGTGCGCCGCGAAGCGACCTCCATCGGGTTTTCCTGCTCCCACATGCCGCCGGCACTGCGAAAGTCGGGGATGCCCGAGGGCCGGCTGATACCCGCGCCGGTCAGCGCAACGACATTCCGCGAAGCGCTGATCATGCCGGCGGCCTCCGCAATTTTCACCTCGTCCATATGTCACCTTTCAGATTTCACGCTTTACGCGGTTGACATGCAAACCGGACGTTTGACCAGATGGAAATTAGACTCACCTGCCAGTTGACCGCTGCATCCCGGTCTATCTGACTGCCGCGCTCTCGTGGCTGTTGAGATAGCGCAGCGCTTCGAGAATGTAGGGATCAGTTGCTTCGCTATAGCGGGTCCAGTCAACATTCACCAGGACATCCGGTTGCACGCCCTGCCCCTCCAGGTTGACGCCACTCCGCAGATGAAAGCCCTCCTGTGCCACCCACAAGCGCGCCCCGCCCGCCAGTTCGTAGGCATAGATCGTCTCGGTATTGCCCACCAGCGGCAGCCCGATCACCAGCGCGTCC
>CAKZQX010000381.1 GCA_937141995.1 uncultured Chloroflexaceae bacterium
CAGGTCGCGTTCTCCTGGTAGTACCTGGATGGTATACTGATGGTAAACGTGCCTGGCCAAATCTCGTTCCTGAGGAAGCGTAATCCCTGGCAGATTACTTAACAGAGTATTATAACGCCCGGCTACGCGGCGTCGCCCGGCATTCCAGGTATCGAGATACGGCAGTTTTACCCGCAGAATCGCTGCCTGAAGTTCGTCGAGACGAGAGTTATAGCCGATAACCTCGTTGTAGTATTTACGGCGTGCGCCATGTACCCGGAGCATGCGCGCAGCTTCGGCGACACGATCATCATTAGTCGCAATCAGTCCACCATCGCCATAGGCTCCCAGGTTCTTCGAGGGAAAGAAGGAGAATGCCCCGGCATGACCAATACTCCCCAGCATCTGCCCGCGATAAGTGCCTCCCGCCGCCTGCGCAACATCTTCCAATACGAACAGGTTGTACTGTTCAGCCAGGGCCATGATCGGGGTCATATCCGCCGCCTGACCATAAAGATGCACTGGCAGAATAGCTCGTGTCCGTGGGGTAATCAACGCTTCAAGCACGGTGGGATCAAGATTATAGGTATCCGGATCGATATCCGCGAATACCGGCGTTGCACCAACAGCACTAATCGCCTCAGCGGTTGCAAAAAAGGTAAAGGGTGAAGTGATAACCTCATCACCCGGCCCAACCCCTAACGCCCGCAGACCAATCACCAGCGCATCGGTTCCAGAGTTAACGCCGACGGCATGACGAACACCGAGCCAGTCCGCCAGCGCCTCTTCAAGCGCCTTCACATTTGGACCCATAATAAAACGTCCGGAGCGTAACACGTCCTGGATCGCCTGGTTCAACGGCTCCCAGATCGCATCAACCTCCGCACCGAGATCAAGCATCGGAATATTCTGCATAACAACCTCATTTTGCATGTCATGAGCCTGCCGATAGCGACTGATCCTCTGGCCAGTCTAAGCAACGCAGCATACCCGGGCTAACCTCCTGATAGCGCCAGCCACTTTCAGGACAGATTAGCATACCCGCTGCATCTGTTTGGGATAGACGATGACCATGGCGACTCATCCAACCCTGTTGGGTGGCAGGCACCCCCAGCATCAACGCATAATCCGGAACAGCACTGCGCACCACGGCGCCCGCTCCGATAAATGCATAACGCCCAACAGCAATACCACAGACGAGGGTTGCATTTGCACCGATTGTTGCCCCACGTCTTACCTGGGTAGGGCGAAACTCGCTATGTCGCACAATTTGTGAGCGCGGATTAATAACATTGGTAAAAACACAGGATGGTCCACAGAAGACATCATCTTCAATTTCCACTCCCTGATAGACAGAAACATTGTTCTGAATTTTTACATTATTACCAATCATCACATGACTGGCAACCATCACATTCTGGCCTAACACGCAGTTCTTACCAATATGCGCGTGGGGCAAAATATGGCAAAAGTGC
>CAKZQX010000382.1 GCA_937141995.1 uncultured Chloroflexaceae bacterium
ATCCAGCTTGGTCTGGCGCTCTTCCCGGCCGACTCGCAGAAGCGGTTGGTACTGCTCAGCGATGGCGGCGAGAATACCGGTCGCGCACTTGAGGCGGCCCGGCTGGCAGCAGCCGGGAATGTGCCCATCGACATCGTTGATCTCACCCTGCCCGAGGATGCCGGGGAAGCCCTGGTTGCCGGCCTGGATGTACCCGCGCATGCCCGTATCGGCCAGGAAGTCACCCTGGATGTAGTGGTTGAAAGCAGCACCGATCAGACTGCCCAGGTGCGCATCATGGCAGACCAGGAGATTATTGTCGATCAGATGCAGGAGCTTGTCGCCGGGCAGAACCGTTTTAGCGTCACCGCGCAGAACGATGAGCCCGGGTTCCGCCGCTACGAGGTAGAAATTATCCCGGAGAACGACAATCGTCCGGAAAACAACCGGGCCGCCGCGCTGGTGCAGGTACAGGGTCCGCCCCGGGTGCTGCTGGTCGCCGGCCGGCCGGAGGAGGCACGCAACCTGGAAGATGCCCTGACCTCCACAAACATTCAGGCCGAAACAGTTACCCCCAATCTTATGCCCGTCGATATGGCCGGAATGAGCGAGTATGAGTCGATTGTGCTGGTAAATGTTCCCGCCAACGAACTGCCGATCCAGGCGATGGCAAATCTACCCAGCTATGTGCGCGATCTGGGCAAGGGACTGGTCATGATTGGCGGGAAAGAGAGCTTTGGCGTGGGCGGCTATGGTCGCACCCCGGTTGAAGAAGCACTCCCGGTCTACATGGATGTGCGTGACCGGGAGGAGCGGCCCAACCTGGCGCTAGCCTTCGTCATTGATAAGTCGGGCAGTATGGACGCCTGCCACTGTTCCAGCCCCAACCGCCGTTCCACGCCGCTGGAGCAGAGCGGCGAACGCAAGGTCGATATTGCCAAAGAAGCGGTCATCCAGTCCTCGGCATTGTTAGGCGAACAGGATACCCTGGGAGTTGTGACGTTTAACGAGAGTGCCCAGTGGGCGCTGGAAGCCACACGCGGCCCCTCGATTGACCTGGTTGCCGACGCAGTAAGCGGAGTTGAGCCGCGCGGCAGTACCAATGTGCGCGCCGGGTTGACCGCCGCAGAAGAGATGCTGGAGAATGCCGACGCCCGCATCAAGCATATTATCCTGCTGACCGACGGCTGGGGCGGGAGTGGCACCAACGAGGATGTTGCCCAGCGAATGCGCGAGAAAGGCATTACCCTTACCGTTGTAGCGGCGGGCAGCGGCTCGGCCAATTTTCTGCGCGACCTGGCAGATACCGGCGGCGGGCGCTACTATCCGGCGGAGGATATGTCCGAGGTACCGGAGATCTTTTTGCAAGAAACGATCACGGCGGTCGGCAATTATATCATCGAAGAACCGTTTTTTCCGATAATGGCTGCCGACAGTCCGGTGCTGTCCGGATTTACCGAGGGCTTTCCACAACTCTATGGCTACAATGGCAGCACCCTCAAAGATACGGCACGCGGCGTGCTGATTGCCGAGGATGAGTCACCTGTGCTGGCGCAGTGGCAGTATGGCCTGGGTCGCAGTATTGCCTGGACCAGCGACACCAAAGGTCAGTGGGCGCGCAACTGGATCAACTGGGACGGGTTCCCCCGTTTTGCGGCGCAACTGGTCGGCTGGGTCGTACCGGAGCAATCCAACCAGCAGGTTGTCACCAACATTCATGTAGAGGGCG
>CAKZQX010000383.1 GCA_937141995.1 uncultured Chloroflexaceae bacterium
CGAGATGATGGAAGAGGCGACGCCGGAAGATGAAGCAGAGGCCGTCACCGATCCCATGGAAGACCCGCTGGGTGTCGTTGAGTTGGGAGAAAACGATCCTTTTACTCTCGGCTACCTGCTGGTGACATCAGGGCCGAATGCGTCGCTGGGGATTGATGAGCAGCGCGGAATTGAACTGGCAATTACGGACTACGGCGAAGAATTTATGGGCCGCCCGGTTGAACTGGTTGGCGAAGACTCGCTCTGTAGTCCCGAAGGTGGACAGGCCGGCGCAACCCGTCTGGTCACAAATCAGCAGATCGTCGGGATTGTCGGCGCAACCTGCTCCAGCGCGGGCCGCGTGGCCGCGCCGATTGTCACCGATGCGGGCATGACCATGATCTCACCCTCGAATACCGCACCCGACCTGACTGATCCGGCTTCGCACGAGGAAGGCTTCCTGCGCACGGCCCACAACGATACGGTGCAGGGGAATATTGCGGCGGACTATGCCTATAACACGCTGGGGGTAACTTCAGCGGCAACCATCCACGACGGTAGCATCTATGCTGAGCAGTTGGCGAATGTGTTTGCCGAGTCGTTCCAGGAAATGGGGGGCGAGATCGTTGCTCAGGAGGCGGTCAACGCGGGTGATACCGATATGCGCCCGGTGCTGACCAGCATTGCCTCGCAAGAGCCCGACCTGATCTACTACCCGATCTTTATCGCCGAGGGCGGCTTTATTACCAGCCAGGCCCAGGAGATCAGCGGGTTGGAAGATGTGGTTTTGATGGGAGCCGATGGCCTCTACTCGCCCGACTTTATCGACGCAGCAGGTGATGCCGCGGTGGGGATGTATCTCAGCAGCCCCGACTTTAGCGCGTTTGGTAGTGCCTACCAGGATTTTGTGCAGGCGTACCAGGAGGCGTATGGCGAGGAGCCCCTCAGCGTTTACCATGCGCATGCCTATGATGCAGCGATGATGATTCTCAATGCTGCCGAGCAAGTAGCGCTTGAGCAGGATGATGGCACGCTGGTCATTCCCCGGACGGCGTTCCGCGAGGCTCTGTATGCCACCGACGGTCTGCAGGGGCTGACCGGTACTCTGAGTTGTGGTGAAAATGGTGACTGCGCCGATCCGAGCATTGCGGTCTACGAGGTTGTCAGCAGCGACTCGGGTGAATGGCCGAATGGCGTGGTCAGCAAGGTCTATCCGGAGACTGCCTCGGAGTAACCATCGCTACGCAGGAACGTGTGAGGGGTATAACCTTCATATACGCACATAGCATGGGCACAGTCGAATGCTCACCGTGTAGTGTGCGCACACAAGACCAGACGATACAAGTGAACAGCAACGAGGGCGGACAACATGGTATTGTCCGCCCTTGCACATAAGGAAGAAGATAACAAAGATGACAGCGAGTCGTTGGAAATGGCGCGTCGATTACTCACAACTGGTGGTGTGGGGCATCGGGGTGTTGTTGCTCATCCTGGTTTTGATTGGCTCAGTGACGACCCTGCTGGAAGGCAGATATACGCTGACTCAGTGGCGTGACTTTGTGATCTTTGGTCTGGCCCAGGGAAGTATTTATGCCTTGATTGCGCTGGGTTACACCATGGTCTATGGTGTGCTGGGGTTGATTAACTTTGCCCATGGTGAAGTATTTATGGGCGGGGCATTTACGGCTTTCTTTCTGGCCGATGCGCTGGCCCGCAATGGCATTCTGGACCAGTATCCGCTCTTGAGCTTGCTGGCAGTAGTTGCGCTTTCGGCGGCCGTCTCGACTATGCTGGCACTGGCGCTTGAGCGCATCGCGTATCGGCGGCTGCGGCGCGCCCCGCGACTGGTCTCGCTTATCACGGCGATTGGCGCATCATTCTTTCTGCAGTATACCTTCCGCGGGCTCTATGGGTCCGGGTTAAAATCATATCCATCTGTGGACGTGCTTCAGGGGAGTGTTTTTGGCATTCAGCGCAGCGTGATTGTTGTCTTTATCGGTGCGATGGCAATGCTGGCGCTGTTGTACCTTTTTATTCAACGTACCAAAATCGGGCGGGCAATCCGTGCCGTTTCGGAAGATATTGAGACGGCGGCCCTGATGGGTGTAAATGTAAATGCGACGATTGCCTCAACTTTTGCAATTGGTGGAGTGATGGCCGGGGTGGCCGGGGTGCTGTATGCGTTGATCTTCCGGCAGGTACACTTTTTTATGGGCTTTATTCCGGGGATCAAGGCATTTACTGCGGCGGTGCTGGGGGGCATTGGTAATCTGCCCGGCGCGGCTGTGGGTGGGCTCTTTCTCGGCATCGTCGAGTCGGTCGGGCCGAGCCTGTTTCTTGAGGGTTTGGGTATCCCCGCCGCGCATCAACTCAAAGATGTTATTGCCTTTTTAATGCTGGTTCTGGTACTCATCTTCCGCCCGACTGGTATTCTTGGCGAGCGTCTGTCAACAAAACGGGCATAGGGAGGAATTCATTTTCATGACTGCAGGGCTACGTTCGGCTGTCCAGGCTGGTCTTTTAGGTGGATTGGTGGCCTGGCATGCCAGCCTGGTCGGAATGATTGAAGCGTTCCATAACCGTCGTCTGATTGGCGATACGATCACACTGGGCTATGTCTGGCTGGCCGGAATTGTTATCCTGACTGCCTATCTTGCAGCACGCCACAAACCGCCCCGTATGGCGCTGCTCTCCGGCGGGATTGCCGGCGGGATTATTGGGCTGTCGCTGGTGCTGCTGGCTTTCCTGATCAATACCTTCGATCTGCGCGCAATCTTGAATGCGGCAACTCCGAATCTGGTTGAACTGATTACCTTCAACCTGGGCGTTACCAATCCCCTGGGCGATTTCTTGCCGATTGTCGTCGGCGCATGTGTGGGAGTTGTGGCAGGTGGCCTGGCAGTTCTGCCGGGTACCTGGCAGCGCACGATTGCGACGGCACTGGTGGTCACGATCATGATTGCGTTGCTGCGCGATATCTTCGTGGCGCTCCTGCCGGATAGTGTCGGTGGGTTTTTCTTTACCTCGCGGGGCATGACGATTCCGGGAGCGCTGTTCTTGCTGATCGTGATGGGCGTGCTGGTCTGGTTAGTGGCATCCTATGGCTTGCCCGGTGTGCAA
>CAKZQX010000384.1 GCA_937141995.1 uncultured Chloroflexaceae bacterium
GAGCAGACTGGCGATGCGTTCGCGCTTCTACTCGCGGGTAGAAAGCTGGGTGCGGCGCTGGGGCATGCTGACCGTGTTTGTGCTGGCGGCCATCCCCTCACCGCTGATTGATCTGGCGGGGATTGCGGCGGGTACGTTGCGACTGCCCTTTCGGGCATACCTGCTGGCCTGCCTTGCGGGGAAGATTGTGCGCTTTGTTCCCGTGGCAATGGCGGGAAGGTTGTTAAAAGATGTCCTGTTTTGAGTTGCCCATGAGGCATGCGAGTACATATGAGCGATCTACTGATAGCCACACGCAACCCGGGGAAGCTGCGCGAGTTTGCCCAGATCTTTGCCGACCTGGGGATGAACTTGCGTTCGCTCGATGATCTGGGGATCAGCGCGGAGATTGAAGAGACCGGTACAACCTTTGCTGCCAATGCCCAGTTGAAGGCCGAAGGCTACATGCACCTGAGCGGGTTGCCGGCGCTGGCCGACGACAGCGGGCTGGAGGTGGCAGCGCTGGATGGCGCGCCGGGCGTCTACTCGGCGCGCTATGGCGGTGTTACGGGCGCGGCGCAACTCGCCTATCTGCTACAGCAACTCGAGGGTGTCCCGGTTGAGGCCCGGCAGGCCCGCTTTGTCTGTGTGATTGCGCTGGCGCGGCCCGGTGGTGCAACCGAGTTTGTCGAGGGCACACTCTCCGGTGAGATCGCGCCGGCACCACGGGGGACGGGCGGGTTTGGGTATGATCCGGTCTTTTATCTCCCGGAAGCGGGCAAAACCCTGGCGGAACTGCCGCCGGAACATAACAATGCCATCAGCCATCGCGCCGCGGCTGCACGCGCGGCGCTGGCCGTGCTGCAGCGCTGGCATACCGAGGGCCACCTATGACCCTGGTCGTCTCCGCGCTGGCCTCCAGCAGCCAGGGCAATGCCATCCTGCTGCGGCTGGAGCAGACCGCCATCCTGATCGACTGCGGTCTATCGATGCGTGCGATTGAGCGACATCTGCGACTGGCGGGGCTGGACCCGGCGGATCTCCATGCGATCCTGTTGACGCACGAGCATGGCGATCATGCGTTGAGTGCGGGCAAACTGGCGCGGCGCTATGGTCTGCCGGTGGTGTGCAATGCTGCAACCCACGCCGCGCTGGGCGAACAACTCGCCGGGGCCGCCGTTGAGTTACTGCCGATTGGCGCGGCGGCCGGTATCGGGCCGTTCGATATCACCAGTTTTCGGTTGCCGCACGATGCCGCTGCGCCGGTCGGCTACTCGATTGCTGCGGCGGGTGTTACGGTAGGGCTGGCAGTTGACCTGGGCAGTTGGACCGAGGAGATCGTAGAGCATCTGCGCCCGGCGGATCTGCTGATTGTCGCAGCAAATCATGATCGGGAACAGTTGCAGGTAGCGCCCTATCCGCAGGCGACGCGCCGGCGCATTTTTAGTTCACTGGGCCATCTGGATAATGTTCAGACCGGCGAGTTGCTGGCACGTATCGGCGCAGACGGGCGCGAGCGGGATGTCTGGCTGGCGCATCTTTCGGAACAGGCCAACACGCCGGAGCGGGCGCGGAAAGGTGTCGGGCGCGTCCTGCAGATGGCGGGAATATCCGGGTTGCGGCTGGTAACGCTGCCCCGCCGGGCGACACTGGCCCCGCCGGGCACGGCCGTCTGGAGCAGCGATGGTATGCTCAAACAGAAGAGTTTGTTCGGGTAGGCGCATCCACCTGCCCCACGCAAAGGAGTTGTGCGATGGCGATGCAGAAGACAGAGTTTATCTGGTTCAATGGTCAACTGGTGGAGTGGGAAAAGGCCACAGTGCATGTGTTATCGCATGCGCTACACTATGGCAGCAGCTTCTTTGAGGGCATTCGCTGCTATGCCACCCCGCGCGGTCCGGCCGCCTTCCGACTAACGCCCCACATGCGGCGGTTGTTCGACTCAGCGAAGATTTATCGCACCGAAATCCCCTACACCCTGACGCAACTGGTTTCCGCCGTTAAAGAGACCGTGCGCGCGAACCAGTTGAAGTCGGCCTATGTACGCCCGGTGGTCTTCCGGGGCTTTGGCAGCCTGGGGGTCGATCCGATGCCCTGCCCGGTTGAAGTGGCTATCGCGGCGATTGAGTGGGGGAAGTACCTGGGGGATGAGGGGTTAGAGCAGGGTGTCGATGTCTGTGTCTCCTCCTGGAACCGCTTTGCGCCCAACACCCTGCCCGCGCTGTCGAAGGCAGGCGGGAATTACCTCAACTCGCAACTGGTCAAAATGGAGGCGCTGCGGGATGGCTACAGCGAGGGGATTGTACTCGATGCGCAAAACCAGGTCAGCGAGGGCAGCGGCGAAAATATCTTTGTTGTGCGCGATGGCGTGGTAATGACGCCCCCGGCCGGCTCCTCGATTCTATGGGGCATTACGCGCGACACCGTGATCACGCTGCTGCATGAACTGGGGATTGAAGTGCGCCAGCAGGTAATTCCGCGTGAGATGCTCTACCTGGCCGATGAGATCTTCTTTACCGGAACCGCCGCCGAGATCACGCCCGTCCGCTCGGTTGATGGTATTGCGGTAGGAACGGGGCAGCGGGGCACGCTAACGGCCGAGGTGCAGTCGGCCTTCTTTGGGATTGTGCAGGGTGAGCGCGCGGATACCTACAACTGGTTAGAATATGTCGATGAAGCCTGAAAGAAGGTATTGCAACGCAGTAGACCATCGGCTATAATGTTCTGCGCATTCGCAGGACGATCAGGCATAGCAAAACCGAATTGTGGGCCATGGTGCGCAAAATGGTGCGCAAAAGCAACAAGGCCGGCATCCACTCGCGGAAGCCGGTCCTGGTTTCTGGCATATGTGCTGATGAACTTATTAACTATATTGGGTACACGAGAGAACGGGTGGGGGTTAGCGGTTGCGGGTTTTGTACATCGTACGCAGATGGCTGGTACTGATTTTGACCCGCCGGCGCTTCCCATCGGCATCAATAATGGTTTTGGTCTGTATGTTTGGGTACCAGGTGCGCTTTGTGCGCCGCTTGGAGTGGCTCACATTATTCCCGGTTGAGGGCTTTTTGCCCGTAAATTGACACTTTGCCATGAGCTATACCTCAGTTATCGATAGTTATCGGTTACAATCGCAATGAGCTTTGTAGACTATACCATATCTACCAACCCCTGGCAAACGTATGAGTAAGCAGGTGCCACATCCCAATGCCCGGGTGTTACCGGACGGCAAGATCGAGGTAGCGCCGCGAGCGATTGCAACCATCACGGCGCGCGCTGTGCTCCAGTGTTATGGCGTTGTCGGTATGGCCCCGCGTAACTTGCGTGAGGGTGTCGCGCAGGTGTTGCATAAAGAAGACCAGTATAAAGGTATTGATATTCTTATCAAAAATGATGAAATCGCGATTGATCTGTATGTCATTATCGAATATGGAACACGTATTGTCGAAGTAGCGCGGAATGTTCAGGAGAATGTGCGATATGCGGTGGAGCATGCGCTGGGATTACCGGTTTCGCGGGTAAATGTACGGGTGCAGGGTGTGCGTATTAGCCAGCCATGAGAGGAAAGTGTTGTGAGTGAACATGCAGCAGTAAGCACCCGGCCTGTCTCCTGGACCGGAACGGAGCTGTTGGATGCATTAAACGCGGCGGAACAGTGGCTGCAACAGCATGTTTCTACA
>CAKZQX010000385.1 GCA_937141995.1 uncultured Chloroflexaceae bacterium
GCCGGAGCCAACCCAGCCCGCGCCGGAACCGTCGCCGACGCAACCCGCGCCGGAGCCGTCGCCGACGCAGCCCGCGCCGGAGCCGTCGCCGACGCAGCCCGCGCCGGAGCCGGAGCCAACCCAACCCGATCTGGAGCCGGAGCCGTTGCCAACGGAACCCGCGCCGGAGCCGCCACCACCGGAACCGACCCCCGAACCACCGCCACCCACGCCGGAACCGACCCCCGAGCCGGTTGTCCCGGCAAGCCAGGTGGTTGATTTTGCTATGCAGTTTGTAGGGTCAAATTATGTCTGGGGCGGAGCCGGCCCGGGTGGGTTTGACTGCAGTGGATTTACGATGTATGTCTACGGCAACTTCGGGTTGAGTCTGCCCCATAGCGCGGCAGCCCAGTACAACACCCGGTATGGCGCGATCATCTCCAGCCAGTCGGAACTACTGCCGGGGGATCTGGTCTTCTTTGCCAACACGTACACCGCCGGCATCAGCCATGTCGGAATCTACATTGGTGGGGGGAATGTGGTGCAGGCGTTGAGTCCCGGGCAGGGTGTGGGGGTTGCCAGCCTCTACAGCAGTTACTGGGCGCAACACTACTACAGCGCGCTGCGACCTAATCTTTAGATCCGTAGTCGGTAGTCTGGAATTCGTAGTCTGTACAATACCTTTGATACACTCCGGCAATACGAAGGCTTCTGCTCCTGGCCTTATGTATTGCCGGGGTTTTTGTTACCGTGGTTTACCGACCGGCAGATCAGGCGCGGCGAAACTGGATCTCGGAGATAATCAGGACGGCCACAAATGTACCGCCGGTAATACTGCCGAGGATCAGCCAGGTGGGATTGTCGGGGAACCATCCGCGCAGGAGAATTGCCTGAAACGCATTAATACCATGTGTCAGCGGAATGCCGTACCCGACCAGATCAATAGGATCTTTGAAGTTTTCCAGAGGCAGGAAAAAGCCGCTAAAGAAGACCGAGAGCAGCAGCACCAGCATTGACAGTTGTACCGCCTGGCTCTCGGAAGTAGACAGCACGGAGATCAAAAAGCCAACCCCCAGCGCGGCCAGGATAAAAAGCAGCGTTACCGCGATAAAGGCGAGGGAACTGCCCAGGAACGGGATCTGAAGTCCCCAACGCATCAATCCGATCAGCACACTGGTAATCAGGCTGATAAACAGGGTGTAGCCAAGATATTTTCCCAGAAGAATTTGCAGAATTGACACCGGTGCGACACGGTAGAGTTCCAGTGCGCCCAGGAGGCGTTCGCGCACCAGCGATAGCGCGCCCAGCGTAACAGCAATATGCTGCACAATCAGCGCCAGCACACTGGGGGCGTAGTAGGTCATCAGATCGAGCGAGTGCCCCCGCAGATTCTCGAATGTGCGTTGCAGCGGTGAGATAATGACCGTTGGAGGCAGGTTGGCAAACGTCTCAATCTGATCACGGAGCGTCTCGATGCGCCGGCGGGTGGTTTCAATGCGCGTCTGCTGTTGCTCCAGCGAGCCTTCGCCCAACCCCTGCTCGATATCTTCCAGATCACTGCGCAGTTGCTCGAGTTCCTGGCGGGTCTCTGCTTCGCTCATGCCGGGATCGCCCAACTGACGTACCAGCAGCGGATTGGCTGCCAGCACTCCGATGGCATCGCGCAGTTGCCCGAGTGACTGCTGTGTCTCGATCCGCTGCGCCGCCGACATACCACTCTTAACCGCGCCAAGCTGATCATACACCTGATCCAGTTGCTGCCGGATCGTGGTGGCCTCGTCCTGCAACTGGCGCGTCACTTCCAGCAGAATGGCGCGGTTGATCTCATTCACTTGAGCATAGGCCAGGTATTGGATCCATTGTTCATTCAGTGGGTTGATCGCATTGTATTTGAAGGCAACCGGGGACCGTTCGCCACTGAGGGCGCGCTCCTCGATATCTTCGGGTAGAATTTCGACAACATCTACCTGCCCCGTTTGCAGTTGTTCGAGGGCTGCCGTCCGGTCAGAACTGACATCGGTCAGTTCAAAATTAACCGAGATAACTTGCTGAACCTGTTCCAGCAGTGCCTGATCCATATCGGATGGAACAACCAGGACGGTCTGCAACTGCGGGCGTTCGCCGGTATAGCCAATGCCAAACAGCATCAGGATAACAAAGGGGCCCAGCATCAGACTCAGTACCAGTCGCGGCTGCCGGCGGATCTCATTGACTTCTTTGCCAAAGAATGAGAAGAGACGAATAAATGGCTTAAGCATGCGCCTGATCTGCCTTCTCCATAAGTGCGATAAAAATATCGTCGAATGGGAGTTGGTACTCTTCCGCCTGTTCTACGGTAATCTCAGGGTGATCATCGAGGAGCATAACCAGGCTTGGAATCATCTCTGCCGCCGATGTAACATACACATACAGCATTCCCGGTTGCGTATGATCCTGACGAATTTCATGTACCTCCGGATGCGGGTAGATCAACCGCGCGGCGTCCATGATGCGTTCCGGTGTAACAGTTAGTTTGATGATCTCGCCCTGCATAGCCTGCCGGCGCAAACCTTCGGGCGTATCAAAGTAGATCAACCGACCTGCGCGCATCACCCCGACCAGGTCACAGTAGGCGGCCTCGCTGACATACTGCGTGGTAATAAACAGGGTATGTCCCTGATCGCGCAGCGTGTGAAACGAATCCCAGAACTTGGCCCGCAGCACCGGATCGATCCCCACCGTCGGCTCATCGGCAAAGAGCAGGGCCGGATTATGCACCAGTGAACAGGCCAGGAGCAGCCGACGCTGCATACCGCCGGATAACTTCCCGGCAAGCCGGTTGCGCACATCGGCCAGTTCGACAAACTCCAGCAGTTGCCGCAGTTGCTTGCGCCTACGGATATAGCCCAGGCCATAGAGCGATGCCACAAAGTTCAGATTCTCGCCAACCGTCAGGTTGGGGTAGAGCACAAACTGCTGCGGCATGTAGCCGATGCGCTCGCGGGTGCGCGTGGTAAAGCGGTTCTCCCGCTGATCCAGAACGCGGATGCTCCCCTGATCCGGTTGGTAGAGTCCGCTCAGCAGGCGCACCGTTGTGGTTTTGCCGCAACCACTCGGCCCGATTAACCCAAAAATTGTCCCCGCCGGTACCTGAAAGGTCAGGTCAAAAACCCCGGTTTCACGGGTAAAGGTAAAATCGACATCCTGCACATCAATAACTGTGGGCTGATCCGGTTGCTTTGCCGGCGGCAGGTGGGTCGCGCGTGGACCGGGTTGCGTTTGCACAGCCATACTGTTCTACTCTCCTGTTACAACCGCTCACCCAGATCAATCAGCGTTTGCCGCAGATCGGCCAGGTAAGCCGCCATCGATGTGTCACGAATTGCCACGGAGAGCGGTGCGGTCAACTCCAGGTCAACCGTGGTACTGATCGTAATGGTTTCATCAATGGTAATCGGCACGGTGGTACTGATCGGCACTTCGACATCCAGAGGCACATCAAAGACGAAATTATTCATGTTAACTTCTACCTCTTCATTTAGCGCTACCGATGTATTGATGGGCACTGTCACCTGTTGTTGCACGGGGATCTCCGCTCGGATCGGCACCTCCTGGTCGATATTCACATTAACTTCGATCACATCATTCTCGATCTGCCCGATCTCTTGGGACAGATCGAACATCTGAGAGCGGGCCAGCGTGCGCAGGCTACTGAGGGTGGTCAGGGTCCAGAGATGCAAGCTGAACGAAATGAGCAAAAGGATCAGGAGAGTCGGAACAAGCCACTGTCTATATCGACTATTCTGTAATCTGTTCTGTAATTGTTCCATATACTCGCTATCTGTTCTTGCTGTTCCAAACAGTACCGAAAAAGACGGAAACGGTGCATACGATTTCCCTGCGCATATGCACCATCTCCATCTTTATGAAGCAGGTGTTAAACCTGAAAGGTCTCTCTCCGCCAGGCTAACGTACCGATCCGCGTGTAAACAGATTCACGATACCCAGAAGAATGACGGCACCGAGAAATGATACTAGTAGCGAACCGAGGCTAAAGTTTCCCTGGTTAATCGTGTTCCCTGCTCCAAGCAGTAAGCCAAAGAGCCAGCCGCCAAGCAATGCACCTACGATACCGACAACGATGTTCAGAATGGCACCCTGTCGGGCATTTGTGCGCATAACAATACTTGCGAGCCAGCCGATCAATGCGCCAAACAGGAGCCAGAGAATGATGTTAATGAGACCCATACGAACCCTCCTTTATGTTTCCGAATACTGTTCGTGCTTATAGGCACGCTACTATGCTTCATCAGCAATAAGCGTGCCACGGTATCACCAGTCCGGCTTTTTCGCTTCCAGGTTATTGACCGGCGGTCCATCCAGCACGTTGCCGTAGGCATCAAACCGTCCACCGTGACAGGGGCAGTCCCAGCTTTGTTCCGCCGTATTCCAGTGGACAATACATTTAGCATGGGTACAGACCGGCGAACATGCGTGCAACTGTCCTTGCGCATCCCGATAGACCGCAACCTGTTCCCCCTTGATTCGGACAACGCTCCCTGCATTCGCGGGGATATCGGCGACTTCTTGCGTGCCGCCGGCTACTCTGTCGCCGACAAAGTGGGTTGCGACATCAATATTCTCGCTGATAAACTCCTTTGCACCCGTGAACGGCTTGAGCCGCGCCGGGCTGTAGAGTTCGCTCCAGGCGTTGGGCCGATCCAGCAACGCGTCGGTGAGCAGCATTCCGGCCAGGGTGCCGTAGGTCATTCCATTGCCGGAGTAGCCGGTTGCAATATATACCCCGCGCGAGAGCGGTGCTTTGCCAATAAAGGGCAGATCATCGGCCGGTTCGTATACCTGGGAAGACCAGTGGTATTCAATGGCTGCGATATCGAAGTGTGCGCGGGCATACGTTTCCAGGTTGCGGTAGGGCTCGGCGGTATCGTTTGTGCTCCCGGTTTTGTGATCTGCCCCGCCGACGATCAGCAGGTTACTCTCCTCCCCGGCGAAATTCCGGGTGTAGTGATAGGGCGCAGCGGTATCCCAGAACAGCCCGACCGGCGCTGTCGGCTGGTTCAGGCGGATACCCAGGACATAGGAGCGGTATGGATAGATCCGGGTCTGAATTATCGGTAGTAGCTCCTGAAGAAAGGCCGGACTGTTAATCGGTGCATGTGTTGCCGGTATCACTGCCGCGGCCGTAATCTGTCGGCCCTGCTCCGTCTGAACCGAACAGGGCGTACCATCGGTGATATGCACAACGCGCGTCTGCTCAAAGATGTGGCAGCCATCACCGGAAACCGCCGCAGCCAGTCCTTGCAGGTAGCGCATGGCATGAAACTGTGCCTGGTTGTCAAAGCGTGCGGCAGCCTGCACCGGGAAGGGCAGCGGTGTCTCCGGCACGAGGGTGATCGGGATGCCCACCCGCCGGGCGGCATCATACTCCGATGTGATCGCTTCCACCTGATCGTCCGTCTCAGTGTAGAGGTAGCCGGGTACCCGCAGGAAGTCGCAGTCGATCTGCTCCTCCGTCACAAACGCGGCAACGCGCTCGATAGCGGCGCGACTTGCCTCCGCAATCTGGCGGGCCCGATCCAGGCCATACGCCTGAATGAAAGTCTGGTAGCGTGTATCGAGGGACTCGG
The DNA here is from genome assembly GCA_937141995.1 of uncultured Chloroflexaceae bacterium. Lineage (GTDB taxonomy): Bacteria > Chloroflexota > Chloroflexia > Chloroflexales > Chloroflexaceae > CAKZQX01. The sequence continues at coordinate 5,607 of CAKZQX010000385.1, forward strand.
TCAGATGCCCGGTGGTCTTCCCCGATACGCCGCTGCCGATCTGCCGTGCCTCCAGCAGCGCCACCTGCACCCCGGCCCGCTTGAGGAGCAATGCTGCCGTCAGGCCGGTGATACCGCCGCCAACAATGGCGACATCAACGGACAAATCCCGTTCAAGCGGCGGAAAGGAGGGAATGGTGCCGGTCGCTGCCCAGGCAGATGTGTGGCTTCCTGGTATTGTCATACTATGCACTCTTTCTCGTTATTTTTAATAAAGATGATCAACGGTAGCACTACAGACGCCTTATGCGTAGTACCAAAGTCTGGTCTACGTTGACCTGGCATGTAGTCGGCACAGCAAGTTCTGTACCAGGTTGTGGCACAACAAAACCGCAGCGCGATAGGATCATCGCGCTGCGGTTGAAAGATGTATTGGGATTTCAGGCGTATGTGTGCCCTACGCTGCGTTACTCCGGTTGCGTCACCAGTTCCTCACCTGCAACCCAGCCCACCCGGCCATCACCGGCCTGAATGCGCCACCAGGTGTAGCCGTCAGCCGGGACCGGACCTTCTTGCAGCGTCACTTTGGTACCGATTGCCAGACTGTCCTGCACATTGGAGTTGAGCCCCGGTGCATCACGGCGATTCAGCCCTTGCCCGCCGGCTTTGCGCACCCAGGCGGTGCCGCCGACCGCCATCCCGGTTGGTTCCTCTGCGGTCTGGGCCAGTTCCTGTTCCAACGCGTCAATCCGCTTGTTGGCTTCCCGTAGCTCCTGCTCAACGTCCGCGCGGGCAGCACGCTGCCGCTCGGCAGGCAACTCTTCCAGATCTACGTCCGGCTCGCGCTGGGTCTGCGCGCGTTGCTCGGCAGACTGTACCTTCTGCCGTAGCTTTGTGACCTCTTGCTGCAATTTTTGCACGGCCTGACCCTGAGCCTTTACCGCTTGCTGTCGGGCAGTTTTTGCCTGCTCCGTGATCTGTTCCTGAAGCTTTTTCACCTCCGACTGGAGATCCCGGTTCTTCTTGGTCGTCGCCTGAATCTTTTCCGCCTGCTCCTGCTGCTCCTTGTTGCGGTCTTTTTTCCAGAACATAGGCCTTCCTTCCTGGTTTACCTGATCTCAGGCTGCCTACGAACACCGACCATACTATAGCAGATCTTTGCCCAGGCGCGTCGTGTCTGCGAGCGCCGGACATGCAAAACAACGCGCCACCCGCGCGCCGGGACAGATCACGCCGGGAACACAAAAAGCCGGCCTGGATACTGAACAGATATGAATTTGCTGCTTTTAACTATTGTTTACACTGAAATGACCTGGTGGTTGTTGCCATATTTCCAGATCGTCTTCATCGTCCGGTGTTTGCCGGAGTAGAGTTTTCAGGATCTGGGCATTGATCGGCCCATCACTAATCACCGAGCAGATCAGGGAAGCGCGCAACTCACGGACATCGTGGAGCAGGATGCGTACCATTTCACTGAACTGGACGTTGTACCAGTCATCTTTCCGGTTCGAGCCTTCAATCTGGTCTTGCAGATGCGCAATCGCAATAGCCTGATGCTCAAGGAGATGTTGAATATCCGACAGGCGGCGTTCAATCCGAGCGATTTGATCGTCTGAGTGAGAAGTTGACGGCATGGTTACGATCCTGTTCGCTTATTATATAGAGGTGCTCAATTCCCCATTCTATGGGAATCGTAGTGTAGCATGGCAAATGCAACTTCGCAAGCGGCCCGGATCTGCACATCCGGCAGGCCGGAAGTTTTTACCCTTTTCTAACGCCTCACACCTGCACTGGTATGACAATGCTCCTGATCTGATATAGTACCGGCGGTGGTATGTTTCTGGTATTGCAGATTAAAACCGGCATTATAATGTTTAAACACCAGCGGAGAGGCGAGACAACGTACGGGCGTAGCATGCTGCGTCCGTACGCCGGATTACCCCTGTGGAAGGATGGGTATCTGCGCACAGAATTGACCCACAACCGGCCCTAATGCGCGGCCGACTTCTTCCGGGACAAAATGACCGGCATCCGGGAAGGTGACAACTTCGGCATGCGGAAAGGCTTCCTGCCAGCGCGCCAGGGCATCCGGCTTAAATGCCGGGTCGCGCATGCCCCATAGGAACAACATTGGCTGCTCTCGAAGTTGTTGTCGCTGCTGCCACAACTCGGCATACCAGGCGCTGGAGCCGAGCAACTCACGCGCCAGCACCCAGGTTGATTGGCGCTCCGGCGCACGCGGAAACACGCGGGTGTAGTGCTGGTGAATATGCCGGGTGAGCTTCGATTTGTCGCCCCAGAAAGAGCGGATCAACACGCGGGGCGAGAAATTCAGGCGCATGTACAAAAACTTCCCGATGGGACCGCTCACAAACTGGCCCATCCGCCGGATCGTCGGATCGTCCTGCAAGCTCCACATCCAGGTGTTACACAGCACCACCCCGCTCACGTTCTCCGGTTGCTCAATGGCGTAGGAGAGGCCAATCGGCCCGCCGAAGTCATGTACCATCAGGAGGATATCTTTGAGTTCCAGCCGTTCGATCAGGGTGCGCAGGTTTCGGGCATGATCGGCGGGGCGGTAGCTCCAGTCGGCGGGCTTGTCGGACAGGCCAAACCCGATATGGTCGGGGGCGATACAGCGATATGTTCCCGCCAGCTCCTTGATCAGATGGCGGTAGAGCAAGGACCAGGTCGGCGTGCCATGCACCATCACAATTGGGCGACCCTGCCCTTCGTCCACATAGTGCATGCGGCCACCGTCCACATTTAGAAATTGGGAAGAGAAAGGATATTCCTGGCGGTCAAGCCAGTCTGGGATTTGCATCACGATCCTCATTTCTATCTGGTGTGTCGGGAGCGGCAGATGCTCCCGGCGTTACGTATGGGTACTACAAAACGTCGCAATCACTTCGGAAATCACCGCCTCAAGCGGATAGCCGGCCGGGTCCAGCGTGTATTGCTGTGCCACGCCGTCGATCAGGGCAAAGAGCAGTGCGGCCTGGATTGCCGGATTATCGGCACGCAGGTTGCGGAAGTGCGCCTCAAAGGTCTGGCGAATCGCCTCGGCTCCGGCCTGGATCTCTTCGGCCAGCCCGGCAACAACGGTGGGTTGCATACGCACCCCGTAGAAAAGCTGCCAGTAGCGCATATTCTGCTGCACCAGCGCAAAACTTGTGCGGATAATCTGCTCCAGCCGCTGCCGGGGTTTGGCGGTTTCCTCCGCACTGGCGAAAGCCTGCTGCACATCTTCCATGCCCCGCAGAAAGAGCGCGCGCAGCAGTTCTTCCTTGCCGGCAAAGTAGTTATACATTAAGCCTTGAGAAATCCCGGCTTCCTGGGCAATCATTCTTACCGAGGTGCGTTCGTAGCCGAAGCGTGCAAACAGAACCAGCGCGCTCTCCAGGATTTCAGTGCGGCGCTCTTCGCGGAGCGTCTGGTTTTGTTGGGCCGTCCGTGGTGACATGGCAGCCTTTCAGTTACACGACTTACGTGGTTCTCCCAATTCCGGCCTGGTGCCGGCCCCAAACGCCAGATTCGCCTGCGGCAGCATGGTACTCCTTTTCTTCTTTTTTCAAAAAAATTCACAACGTGAATTTTTTTGAAAAAAGATCGGGTTTCTTTCACCCTACCGGCGGCTGAAATACCTTTCAGGTCAGGGACCGCGTAACTCGTGTCAATTACATGACGTACGTGGTGGCCGTTTGGACCCCGAATAACCCGGCATGAGCGAAAAACATGAAACGACCCGTGCTGATATGCGTTATGCGAGCGTGTTAGTTTAGTATAATTATTGAATGATCGTTCATTCAAAAATAACACATGTGCTGTTCGTTGTCAAGGGTTCATGCTATACTACCTGGTGTCAGAAGCGAATGCTTCCCAATGCCTGCCCGGCAGGACCAGATCGGCGGGCAGGCTATTTCATCGTCGCCAGATCAATTCAACACCGGGAGGTAGCCATGTCCATCGATCTAACCTATCAGCGTCGCTACAACTGCGACCAGTGCCCAACACGTTGCGACGGTCGTTCAAAGAGCGCCTATATTTTTGCGGATGATCTTCAGCTTGCCCACCAGACTGAGGACTGGCTGCTGGCCCACCTGACAACACTGCTGCCCTGGCAGGGACAGAAAACCCCGGCAACTGCCCACGGCCTGCCCGATCTGGAATTGCGCTATGGCGACCGGGTGTGTGCGCGGATCGAGGTAAAAGCGCAGGGGCGCGCGTTTATGGCGGTAAAGCGGCTGCTCCCCCACGCCGCGTTACGCCCCTACGAAACCGTCGCCCTGAATCTGAGCGATCTGGAGCGGTACATGACGTTGTATGAACAGGAGCAAATTCCCCTGTTTATCATCTGGTGTGTGCGGCGTCCCTGTCTGGGGGCGGGATGCTGGGGACAGACGATCACGGCATTGCGCACGATTTATCAGCAGGAGGGCGAGCGGCGGCGCTACCGGCGGCGTTCAACCGCCAGTGACTATGTAGATGGTCAGCACAAAGGCGTGACGGTCAACTACCACTTCAGCCTGCGCGAACTGCTGCCGCTGGAAGAACTGGAGCAGCAGTTCGCGCAGTTGGTATGTGTGAAATGAACCGGGTTATGCGGTTACGCGGTTGGCAACCCTGATCGTTTTCGGGAGGGCGGAGTAGACCGTACCACGTAACGCGTCTTTCCTATGTCCGCGCCAGCGTAATGACCGCCGGGACGCGATTGAACATCCAGAAGCCGAAGGGCAGCCCGATAATCACCGTGCAGAGCGCCCATGCCACGGTCAACCAGAGCGCGCTAAACCACCAGCCAACCAGGACGAAGTAGAGTGCCCGCACAAGGAAGGAGCGCTGCGGAACATTCTGGCGAGTTGCTGTGCCGCCGGCTGTAATCACCAGATCGTTGCGTTGTGGCTGGAGCGTTGTCACCTGCGGCAGCCGGTTGAGCATCCAGAGCCCCGGCGGTAGCCCGATGATGGTGACACATAACACCCAGGCAACCGTTGCCCAGACCCCGCTCAACCAGATACCAACGACAATAAAGTAGACTGCGCGCAGAAGAATATTGGGACCGCGATCCTGCACAACGATGGTAGACATTGCAGTTGCCTCCTGTGTGATATAACCATGCCATTTTGCTGTCGGTATGACGTAAGCGGATCGGCAATAGTTGCAGTTGTGCCGGCGCTACGGCGTAATCGGCACATAACGTGCCTGGGCCCGCTCCCGCGCGGCCAATTCATCCACGCTCCAGGATGCGCGTTCCAGGGTAACTCCCTCAAGTTCATACAGGGCGCGCGCAAAGGCTGCCATAATCGTAGGCGGATCGGGTGGGGCGGGCAGCAACTCCTCCAGGTCGGCAACTCGCGCCGTTAACTGTTCCGTGAGGAGTGCCTGCGCAGCGGCCGGTAGCGCCAGCAACTGCGCCAGATCGCCGGGCGACCAGGAGAGGTAAATGCCGGCCTGGAGCAGCGCACCATACCGGCGGCGTATCTGCGAGAGCCCGACCAGCTTGCGCGCCCCAACCAGCACTTCGTAGGGCGAACGTCCGCCAAAGCAGGCCAGCCGCGTCGTCTGATCCAGCGCCTGCAGATCGGCCCGCGCCTCTAGGATGGGAATGTGCCGCGCCGGCAGACCGAGCAATCCCAGCGTTGCCACCCAGACCGCACCGAGCCAGCGGTAGGACTCAGTGACATCGCTCAAGTGGAGGCGATGCGCGCGCGGCAGGGCAATATCGAGCATCAGGAAGCCGGGCGCAAGCAGTACGGCCGTACCACCGCTTGAACGGCGATGCAGCGTTACTCCCGCCTGCGTACAGGCGGCCGGATCCGCCGCATCCGGCCGCTGACCCGTTCCCAACACCAGCGCCGGCGCATTGGCGGTATACCAGCGCATCACAGGGCGTTGTTGCGTGTCCAATCCGGCCAGCAGTGCCTCGGCGGAGGCCAGTTGAACAGTTGCCGGAGCCGTGCTAAAGGGCAGACAGCGCCAGGCTACCGCAGACGCTGCTGTTTCGTGGGGAAGCGCCATGGATCAACCACCAGTACTAGTGTTAAAGTGCCGGATCATCCTATTTAAACCCCGGATTAACCATGCTAGAGTAGACATAAGCAATAAATGTTCCCTTCAAAGGAGCGAGCAATGAAGCACCTGGGTGTAACCGTCTTACTCGGTGTACTATTACTTCTTGGTATGGACAGCATTAGCGCAGTTCCTGCATATACGAACGGCACTACTCCTGTTGCGGCCAACGCAACGCCCCAAACGCCGGAAACGCCACCACGCCACCACGAACCCGTCTCGGAAACCGACGCACACATGCGTAGCGCAACCCCCACCGAACTGGAACTACCGCCACTCAAAGCCGTGTTGCTGGTCGGGCCAATTGACGAGGACGATGGCCCATGGACTACACAGGAAAAGCAAAACATGGACCTGGCAGCGGCAGAACTGCAGGCCAACGGCGTCACGGTTCACAAATTCTACACCCCCAACAACGACTGGGAAGAGATTACCAGCGCTGCTCAGGGCGCACACTTTCTGCTGTATCGCGGGCGTGGCGTCTATTGGGATGCTACGGCGACCCCGCCGGTCGGGGGCTTTGCCCTCAAGGACCGCTTTATCTCCAATGATGATCTGCGCCTGGATCTGCAGCTTGCGCCCAACGCAATTGTGATGCTGTATGGCTGTTTTACCGCCGGGACATCCAGCAGCGATAGCAGCCCGATCAGTAGTGCCGAAGCGCAGCGCCGGGTTACGCAATACTCTGATCCCTTTTTTGACATTGGCGCGGCCGGCTATTACGCAAGCTGGTATGGCGATGCCTTTCAGAAACTGGTGCGCCTGCTCTTCCAGGGCCAGACGCTGCAAGAAACCTACGAGATCTTTTACGACTTTAACCCCGAAACTGTCGAACGTTATACTCACCCCGACCATTCCGGCATGGCGCTCTGGTTGGATAAGGAGGACCAGGCCGAGCAGACGCAGTACAGCTATGCCTTTGCGGGCCTGCCGGACAGCACCCTCGCCGACCTGTTCCAGCCGGCGATGATGGAGTTATCCCCGCAGACAATCACCTACCTGGCGGAATCATCTTTCCCGGCACGCTCGGTGCCCCTCAGCGTCACCAGTAGCGGGGAGACCGCATTCACCTGGCATGTCGATGCTACCTCAACCAATGCCGCCTGGCTTGACATCGAACCGCTCGACGGCACCAGTGGCGAACCGCTGACGCTGATGATGACGCCAACTGGCATGAGTCCGGGCACCTATCATGCCGATATCCAGATTATCGCCGATGATCCCAACATCGAGAACAGTAACCAGACCATCACCGTGACCCTGCGCGTGGTCGAGCGCGTATCGACCCTGTTCCTGCCGCTGTTGCAGCGCTAAGACCGATTTGTTATCATAGCCACAGAGAACACCGAGGACGCAGAGATGATATACGGGAATGTGCCGCCGTCACGTCCGTTGCGCTCGTTCTCGTTGATTGCTGGTTTGATGGCACATTGGTATAAGACGCTACCTTCTACATAACACCATGGATACGGTGCGTGTTCAAACCAGGCG
>CAKZQX010000386.1 GCA_937141995.1 uncultured Chloroflexaceae bacterium
TGCCCAATCCGGTTAGGTCCACTGCCCAGAATGATGACCTTGGGGCGATCACTCGGCGCGGCTTCATCCTCGCTCTCGTAGGACGAGTAGAGGTAGGGCGTGAACGCAGGGAACTCGGCGGCGCAGGTATCGACGCAGTGGAAGGTCGGCAGGAGTCCAAGCTCCTTGCGCCGGGCGCGTACGGTCAACTCTGCGGTATGCGGCCCACTGCTCTCAACCCGCAGGAGGTAGGCCAGTTGGGCATCGCTATAGCCCATGCGCTTGGCCTGCCGCAGCAAATCAACCGGAACGGTCGCCAGCGTGAAGGCACGGATGCGGCCTTCCATATTAATCAGGCTCTCGAACTGATGCAGGAACCAGGGATCGATCCGGGTCAGCGTGGCAACCTGATCCACGGTCAGGCCGCTCTGCAAGGCGTAGCGCACATAAAAGTAGCGCTCCGGGTGGGGCGTAATCAGGCGCTCGCGTAGACGATCGGGGTCAAGCCGGTCTTTGCCGTCGGCTCCCCAGCCGGCCCGGCCCTGCTCCAGGGAGCGCCAGGCTTTCTGGAATGCTTCAGGGAAGGTGCGACCGATTGCCATCACTTCGCCCACGCTCTTCATCTGCGTGCCGAGGGTCGGGTCGGCATCGGGGAACTTCTCAAAGGTCCAGCGCGGAATCTTGACCACCACATAGTCCAGAGTCGGCTCAAAGCTGGCGGGGGTTTCGCGGGTAATGTCGTTGGGCAGTTCGGCCAGGGTGTAGCCGCCGGCCAGCTTTGCCGCGATTTTGGCGATGGGAAAGCCGGTGGCCTTACTTGCCAGGGCACTACTGCGGCTAACGCGCGGGTTCATCTCAATCACATAGATGCGCCCATCGCCGGGATGGATGGCAAACTGCACATTACTGCCGCCGGTCTCCACACCAACCGCCCGCAGCACGGTCAGGCCCATATCGCGCATCCGCTGGTATTCCCGGTCGGTCAGGGTCATCGCCGGGGCAACGGTAATGCTGTCGCCTGTATGCACGCCCATCGGGTCAATATTCTCGATGCTACAGATGATGACGCCATTGTCGGCATGATCGCGCATGACCTCGAGTTCGAATTCTTTCCAGCCCAGGACGCTCTCTTCGATCAGGATTTGATGCACGGGTGAGACATCCAGGCCATACTCAACCATGTCGCGGAAGTCTTCGATATTGTAGGCGGTTCCGCCACCCTCGCCCCCCAGGGTAAACGAGGGCCGGATGATCGCCGGGAAGCCCGTGTCCGCAACAATGGACAGCGCTTCGTCCAGGGAGTGGGCAATGCCGCTGCTGGGAACGGCCAGTCCAATCTCTATCATTTTGTCTTTAAAGCGCTGGCGATCCTCGGCAATGCGTACCGCATCAACCGACGCGCCGATCAGTTCAACGTTGTACCGTTCCAGGACACCGGCCTCGTCCAGGTCTACCGCCAGGTTCAGCCCGGTCTGTCCGCCGACAGTGGGCAGCAGAGCATCGGGGCGCTCTTTGGCGATAATGCGTTCCAGGCTATCAACGGTCAGTGGCTCGATGTAGGTGGCATCGGCCAGGCGCGGGTCGGTCATAATGGTGGCAGGATTGGAGTTGACCAGCACGACGCGGTAGCCCTCTTCGCGCAGCGCTTTGCAGGCCTGGGCCCCGGAGTAGTCGAACTCACATGCCTGGCCGATAACAATCGGGCCAGAGCCGATGATCAAGATCGTGTGAATATCTGTGCGCTTGGGCATCGTCTCGCTTGTGCTCCTGACAAGGAACGACGAACAGGATGCGCCGGTTGCTGCGCATCACTGTTCGCCGTTCATCGTTGATCAATCATTCACATACTGCTGATAAAGACACGCGTTACGCGGTGTGTGTTCAAACTGAGTGTTTCACCAGATGAAACACAAACCGCCTGCGGCAGCATGGTACGTTTTTATCTTTTTCACAACAATTTTGCACTAAGTGCAAAATTGTTGTGAAAAAGAATGGATCTTCCGCCCTGCCGGAGGCAAAATTTCCTTTCAGGTTTGTGACCGCGTAACTCGTGTTAAGAAGAATTATAACATGAGGTAGTCTATGTCTGGCGCAGGGGAAAAGAGCCGGCAAGAGGAATTTTCACGTTCCGTCGCCGGCTCAGAGGGCTGCATACTGTCTCAGCGGTTGGATCTTCTGGTTGCGCGTCCGCGCATGACTGGCGCGGTGAGGGTCTGATCAGGCATACCGCCGTTGCTGCCGGTATGCCGGGAGTCCTGCCGGCGCTGGTTACGTCCGGTATGGGAATGCTCGGAGTCACGATGCGCCATGACAATGGCACTGCCGACGCTGCTAATCAACATGCCCAGACTACCGAAGATAAAGAGCCAGGTACCCGCCGTCTGTAGTGTGTCAAACAGGAAGAAGATACTCCCAACAAAGAAGCAGACATTGCCAATAATGCCAATGATGGTGTGGATCCACTTGTATTTACTGACAAATGTTTTTACTGCCTGATGCATCGCGTGTTTTTCTCCCACTTCTCAAAGCTGTTTGCGCCGTTCCTACGAGCGTGCATGTCCATGTTCAGTTCAGTATTTGCAGAAAGTGTGCCAGATGTAGAGACCAAAGCACAAAGGCACAGAGAACAAAGTGGGTCTGACGTAGCATTATCGGACAGCATAGTCGTGTGTGCGGTTATGACGCGGTAGACTGCCGGGCCAGGAATGCCGCGCCCTTGCCCACACGCGTGTTGATCGGCACCCCGGCCCGGCACAGCGGGCACTCCGCCGCATCCCACGACTCCAGCGGCACCGTGACTAACGCAACGAAGGCCGGAACATCCAGTGCCGTGGCGGTCAAGCCGCCCCGATTGCAGAGCGCGCCCAGTCCAACCACCTGCCCGCCCGCGTCCCGCACCGCGTCTACCACCTGCCGCGCCGATCCACCTGTCGTCAGCACATCCTCGACGACCAGCACGCGCTTCCCGGCGATCAGTTCATCGTAGCCACGCCGGAAGACGCGCCGGCGCTCCTCCTGCGCGCCGGACTCCTCGGCATAGACCGCCAGTACTGAGCGGTGGGTCAGTTTGCTCAGACGGTGGGCCACCCACTGCGCCATAATCACGCCACCCACCGTGGGCCCGGCCACCAGTTCGACATCGGCATCCCGGAAGTGGGCGGCGATGGCCGCACAGACCTGGCGCGTCGCGGCGGTATGCGGGTAGAGGGCATCTTTGTTGACATAGCTGCTGCCATGGCGGCCTGAGGTGTAGACCAGGTGGCTGCCGGTGATAATCGCATCGACCTGCTCCAGAATTGCGCGAATTTCCGCCTCGCTTGCCGGCTGTTTGATTGACATGGCTGCATTCCTTTCCATCACTGGTAATCTTTTCACGCCGATTCATCCTCACAGCGTAAGAACATTACTCCCGTAGCACACTGCTGTCAACCATAGGGATCATCTGCATGCATTGACGCTTCCGCAGCGCGGTGTTATGCTTAGAATTATCCCAATCTGACGGACTGTCGTGCAAATAGAGCAAGAACAAACCAGGGAGGACATGGTGCTCAGAGCACTACGCCAGGCGTACTTTATTCTCGGTTCTCTATAGTTCCTTTGTTCTCGGTTCTTTCCAGAGGAGGCGCGTGAAAACCTTTTTACAAACCAGGTCGCTCGAAACGCAGATACACCGGGCGTTGCAGGCGAATGATCTGGAGCAGGTGTGCCAGGTGTTAACCGCCGAGCATCCGGCAGACGTGGCCGATGTGATCGACCGATTAAGTGATGCGGAGCGCGTGATTGTGTTCCAGACGCTCCCACCGGAACATGCGGCCGCCGTCCTGGGCGAAACCGGGTTTAAGGCAACGCGGACAATCATCCAGCAGTTGCCCGACACCGAGACCGCCCACTTGCTTGATCGGATGCCGCCCGACGATGTTGCTGAGATCCTGGGGCAGGATATCCCCGAGCGCCGGCCGGAGTTGCTGGGGGCGATGCAGCCCACGATTGCCGCCGAGGTGCGCAAGCACTTCAAGTGCTTCGAGACGACCATCCCGCGCAACGTCCGACTGGCCGAG
>CAKZQX010000387.1 GCA_937141995.1 uncultured Chloroflexaceae bacterium
ATTTGAAAGACTTTATGCCGGCGTCCCCCCGACACTATCGGGATGGATCAGCACCATATCATCCCGATGCACCACCTCCGGGCCATAGTCATAGCCCAGCACCTCGCTAATCTGCGGGGAGCGCAACCCCTTGATCAGATCAAGCTCGGCGGCGCGGTAGTGCGTCAGACCGCGGGCAATCTCGCGCCCCGCCTGGGTGTAAATCCGGATGGTCTGCCCCCGGTCGAAGCTGCCCTCGACCGTAACCACCCCGGCGGGCAGCAGGCTCTTGCCCTGCTGCAGCAGCGCCTGCACCGCGCCCGCGTCGATGATCACCCGGCTGTGGCGCACAGTTTCGGCCAGCAGCCAGCGCTTACGCGACTCCAGATGGGTAACATAGGTCGGGAAGTAGGTACCCATGCGCTCCCCCTGCGCCACTCGCAGGACCACATCGGGAATACTGCCACTGGTGACCACCACCGCCGTCCCGGAGCGGGTGGCCAGGTCGGCCGCTTGCACTTTCGTCAACATGCCGCCGGTGCCCCGGTGGGTACCACTGCCGCCGGCAATCTCCAGAATCTGATCGGTAATCTCCTCGACGGTTTCGATCAGTACCGCTGCCGGATCATGCCGGGGATCGGCGTTGTAGAGCCCGGCAATATCGGTGAGAATTATCAGCAGATCGGCGTCTACCACATTAGCAACCAGTGCCGAGAGCGTGTCGTTATCACCCACGCGGATCTCGTGGGTGACAACGGCGTCGTTTTCATTGATAATCGGCACAATGCCCTGCTCCAGGCAGTTGAGCAGCGTATTGCGCGCATTGAGGTAGCGCCGCCGGTCGCGCAGATCATCGCGGGTCAGCAGCGCCTGCGCCACGTTCAAGCCGTAGATATCGAATAGTTGCTCATACTGGTGCATCAGGCGACTCTGCCCGACAGCGGCCAGCGTCTGCTTGAAGGACAGGTAGGCGTCCTTGCGCTTCTGGCGCGGGGGGAAATTCAGGCGTTCCCACCCGGCAGCAATCGCGCCGGAGGAGACCAGCAGCACCTGCGTGCCGGCGGCGCGCAGCAGCGCGACCTGCCGCGCCAGATCCACCATAAACGGACGGTTCAGCCGGTCGGTGCCCGCAGTCAGGACGCTGGTACCAACTTTGATGACCAGGCGTGCCGGTGGAGTTGTGTTTAGCATCATCTTCGTTCTTCGTTCTTCGTTCTTTGTTCTTCGTTCTTTGTTCTTTGTTCTTCGTTCTTTGTTCTTTCCACCACGACTTCACGGCCGGATTGGGCCGATGCATAGATCGCATCGATCAGGCGCATCAGGGCCACCCCTTCGTCGCCGCCGGGAGACGGCTCCAGATCGTCCAGGATGCAGCGGGCAAAGTGATCAACCAGGGCGTCATGGCCGGAGGGCAGAGAGATGCGGCTCTGCTGGCGGAAGACAGGGCGGGTGCTGCTCATCACGCCGCCCGGATCGCTGTGGAGGGTGACGGTGTCGGTGGTGGCGTAATTGGCGACATAGAGATCCGCCCCCGCCGCGGTGCCGTAGAGCGTGAGAAAGTAGTCGTCGCGCCCGGCACTGGTGTGTGTGGCCCAGTTGACCTCCAGTTGCAGCGCGCGCCCATCGGCGAAGCGGATCAGCGCCATCAGCATATCTTCCACATCGAATGGGCGCGGCGCGTTCGGCTGCGGGCGCGGGTCGGCCACCTGCGAGCGGCGGACATAGATCTTGCCCCCGTGGGGGCCAAACTCGGCGAAGGAGACAGCGCTGACGGTTTGTACCGCCGGGTAGCCCAGCAACCAGAGCGCCAGATCCAGCATATGCACCCCCAGATCGATCAGGGGACCACCACCGCTCTGCGCTTTGCAGGTAAACCAGCTTCCCAGGTTGGGAATGCCACTGTTGCGCAGCCAGCCGGTTTTGACGGCATACAACCGCCCAAAGCGCCCCTCATCCAGCAGTTGCTTTAACCACTGCGCATCGGGGCGGTAACGGTAGTTAAAACAGACCATCAACTTACGGCGATACTCCCGGGCCGCCGCCACGATCTGCGCCGCCGCGTCGCCCGTGATTGCCGGCGGCTTCTCGCACAACACATGCTTGCCCGCCTGCAACGCCGCGATTGCTACCGGCACATGCATATCATTCGGCAGGGCAATACTGACCGCGTCAATGTCGGGCTGCTCCAGGAGTTCGCGGTAGTCGCTGTAACCACGCGTGATCCCGTACTGCTGCCGGCGTTCGGCCAGGCGCTCCGGGTTGGCATCACAGATCGCCACCGGCACGGTATCCGGGCAGGCATGGTAAGCTTCAACATGCATCCGACCCCAGCCCACGCCGATCACCCCGGTGCGCACAAGATTGCTCACAATTCCTTCCTTTGTTGGTTGGTGTTATTCACAGGACGTACGCAGTCGGTTCCAAATCAAGTGTTCATCTAGATGAGCGGCCCGATTCGCCTGCGGCAGCGTGGTACATGATGTTCTTTTTCACGAACTTGTTGCACGTTGTGCAACAAGTTCGTGAAAAAGAATGGAGTCTTCCATCCTGCCGGAGGCGATATGTCCTTCCCGAAAAGGGACCGTGTAACGTGTGTTATTCACTCTTCCGGGTGCCTTCGTTCCAGACCACGCACTCTGCCTGGCCCGGCAGCTCGCCGGAACCGCTCAGGTCGGCGCGTAGCACAATAATTGCACGGCGCAGGCGCTCACGTTCGTCGTGATGCTGAAAGCGGTCGCCCACGCGCAGTTGATATTTGCAGAAGGCCAGTTCAATCATCAGATGGTGTAACTGCCGTACCCGCAAGTAGCAGGGCAGACCATGTTGCGCCAGTGCCCGCAGGTGCGCACGCGTCCGGCGGGAGGCAAAAAGCACCTCGGCATAGTCGGTTGCACTGATCGTGCCCAGGGTAATCTCCTCACCCAACTCCTGCTTGATCCAGGTATGCTCGTGATTCCAGGCCAACCCGGTAATTGCCAGCAGCGTCACCACTCCCGACCACTGCACCACCCAGGCAAAAGCCATCCCGAGCAGTTGATAGTTTACCGCAATATTGTGCAACCCGTGCAACAGGATCGCCAGAACCATGCCGGCGCTCAGGGCCACATAGCCCAACCAGCGCTGCGGCGCATAGCGTACCGCTCCAAGCGCCAACCCGACGATGCTGGTAAAAAGCGCATGGTTAAAGCCAAAAACCACACTGCGCAGCCAGAACTGTCCGTTTAGATCGGTGGGGTCATTCAGGAAGAAAAGCAGGTTCTCGGTCATGGCAAAGCCAAAGCCGATCAGCGCGCCATAGACAATTCCATCGAGGATGCCGTCAAACTCACGCCGGGCAAACATGAAGAGGGCAATCAACGCCAACGCCTTGACGGGCTCCTCAACCAGGGGGGCTAAAGCCCAGGTAACGGCGGTCGGGCCAAGGGGGGATTGCGCAGTGGGTGCTTCCAAGAGAATCTCAAAGAAGATTGCCAGAAGAATCGCCGGCAGCGCTCCCCACACGAAGGTCGCCACGAGCAGGTGCAACGGCTCCTTCTCATAGCGATCCAGCCACCAGATAATCAGCGTATAGAGGATTGTTGGTACGGCGGCAGCAACAACAGCGATGAGTATAAATGGCAACATGCGGTTGTATATTGCGTACTGCGTACGGTGCAAGTTGAACCGAATACGAAATACGCAATGCACCTACGAATTCACAGATTAAGGCCCAGTTCCGCCAGGCGCTCGGATGAAGGAATGCCCGTGCGATCCCATCCGTGGCGGCGGTAATACTCGCGCAGCAGTTCATCCAGGGCAGGCAGATGCCCCGCCGCGCGGCCCTCGCTCAGCGGCGTCTCGCGCCAGCGCGCGGGGAGGTCATCCCGGGCACCGTCGTCACAATACTGCAGGGCAAACAGCCGCTCCAGCGTGATAATGCGCTCGCCCAGCCGCGCCAGTCCCACCCCGTTTAGTGTCTGCCCGGTTAGCGCACTGATAATCGCCAACTGTTCAACCGGCGTCACCTGGTAGGCCAGTAACCCCAGGCGGCGACAGATCCCGATAGCATCCAGCACCGCCGCGAAGCGCTCATGCCAGATCAGGCGGACCGCCTTGCCCCTGACCGCCTGCGGACTCCCCGGTTCATCGGGTAGCCAGGCGGGCGGCGTCGGGAGGAGTTCCTCGTAAGTCATAGCATAACGATAATCCCCGCCGATGGGCGCGGTCGCCATTGCCAGCGCGATGCCGTTCAGCGCGCGCGGATCAAGGGCGGGCATTGCCAGCCCTTTGACCTGGGGGGCAAAGCCGGCACTGCCATAGAAGATCTCCTGCATCTCGCCCACCCCCAGCGAGAGCATATCGCGCTTCTCCTGATGCTCGCCCAGGCGAGTGATGGACGCCACTACCGCCTCTTCATCGCCCCAGGACAGCGACCCCGAGCGGTTGAGCCCGGTCTCCCGGCTCTCCATCGTAAAAGCGATCGCGGCGCTGGTTGCGGCCGGATCCAGCCCCAGGCGCAGGCAGAGATCCGCGATGGCGATCAGGCTACTCGGGTTGCTGATGCCACAGCGCACACCAAACCCGGCCACGGCCTCCAGTTCCGGCAGGGGTGCGGGCCGATCCGCCTGATTATCCGGGGCCAGCGCGGGTATTCCCAGGAAGGCGCGGTTTTCCGGCTGACCCTGCCGACTCAGCGCGGCGGGAATATCCAGGAAAGCCGCATCCAGGTTGCCCTGCTTCCCATTGTGCCCGGTCAGCGCGCCCCACTCAACCGCCTGCGGAAAATAGTGCAGGCTGCCCAGGCGAGCGACGCTCTGTGCCAGCGGGCTGCGCTCCATCCGTCGGGTAATGATGTCGATAGCCGCGTTGAGCTTGCGCTCGTCCGGAACCTTGATCGGCGTAGCGCCCCGCACGGCAATCGCCTTGACGCGCTTATCCGCCATCACCGTGCCCGTCCCGGCCGGTTCGGCAATGTAGCGCCCCTCGGCCACGATACTGCTGTAGGCCACGCCCGCCTCCGCCGCCGGGCCGATGCAAACGATGGCATACTCATCGCCCAGTTCCTGACGCAGCGCGCTCACAGTTGTCTGGGTATCGCGCCCCAGCAGATGTGTCGCCGGACGCAGCAACACCCGCTCGTGATCAATTTGCAAATAACACCAGTCCGGTGCGCGCCCGTTGAGGATCAACAGATCATAACCGGCACGGCGGAGCGCCCCACCCCATTTGCCCGGCGACCAACTATAACCGATGCCGCCGGTCAGCGGCGAACGCGTTCCAACCACAAAGCCGTCGGCAATTGATGCAGGTGTACCCGCCAGCGGTCCGGCCGCAAACACCAGCAGATTCTCGGCGGACCGAGGGGGCGTATCGGGTGGGAGATTGTGGAAGAGGAGCCATGCAATCGCTCCCCGCCCGCCCAGGTAGTCCTGTGCAACCTGTGGGGGGAGCTGCTGCTGCATCTTGCCACGATTGAGAACCACATTTAATGCACGCAGAGCCATATACTTCCTCAAATTGGTTCGACTAATCTGTTCAGGCGCATAACGCATCCAGACAGCCTGGCTATTGTACACCATGCGACACTGGTGAGCAAAGCCCACTTCGTAGTACAATGCCCCCGAACTGGTTTAGGTATTATGGTCAATGGAAGATAAACTATGTCAATCGAACACGAGACGCACGCATTTCTGAATACCAATGTATCCCCGCTACAGGCGTTGCTGCGTGACCGCAATCTGGCTCACTGGAATCTGGCAACCACAGGCGAGTCGCGCTATGCCGATGAGGTTGCGCGCCTGAGTACCCGGCTGATGACCCACTTGAATCAGCCCGACGATTGGGCACGGATATGTGCCCTCTACGCCCAACGAGATGAGATCCGCGATGAACACCTGCGCCGCCGGCTTACCCTGGCCTACCAGCAGTATGCCCACCACCAGCGCAGCCCTTCGCAGATCAGTCGCATTGCCACGCTCGAAACCGAACTCTACCGCCTCTTCTCCACCTTCCGGGCTACACTGGAGGGACAGCAGTTGACGGATAACGATATCGTCCAGATCCTGCGTACCGAGCGCGACTCGGCCCGGCGACAGGCCGCATGGGAAGCAGGCAAACAGATCGGCACACAGGCTGCGCCCAAGATCCGCGAACTGGCGGCGCTCCGCAATGCCGCAGCGCAGGCGCAGGGCTGGTCCGACTACTACGCGCTATCACTGGCACTCCAGGAAATTGACGAGCAGGAACTGTTTGCGCTGCTGGACACGCTGGAACAGCAGACGCGAGTACCCTTCCTGGAGCGCAAAGCCGCGATTGACGCGGTTCTGGCGGAGCGGTTCGGTTTGAAGCCGGAAGAGTTGCGCCCCTGGCACTACAGCGATCCGTTTTTCCAGAAACCGCCGCACACCGGCGAGGTAGATCTGGATGCGCTCTTTGCCGACCAGGATATTGTGGCGCTCACGCTGGCAACCTGTGATGCGCTGGGGCTGGATGTGCGCGATATCCTGGCCCGCAGCGATCTGTATGAGCGCCCCGGCAAAAATCAGCACGCCTTCTGTCTGCATATCGACCCGCTCAGCGATGATGTGCGGGTGCTGGCAAACCTGCGGCCCGATGTCAAAAACATGGAGACCTGCCTGCACGAATTCGGCCATGCGATCTACGATAAATACCTGGGGGCCGATCTGCCTTTTCTGCTGCGCAAACCGGCGCATATCAGCACCACCGAGGCCGGCGCGATGATGCTGGGCCGCCTGGCGCGTGATGCCGCCTGGCTGGAGCGCGTCCGGGGTCTGACCAGTGCGCAGGTGCAGCACCTGCGTGCCGCAGTGCAGGCCGCCGAGAGCAGCAAGCAACTGATCTTTGTGCGCTGGGCGCTGGTGATGGTCTACTTTGAGCGCGACCTCTACCGCTTCCCGGAGCTTGATCTCGATCAGCGCTGGTGGGAGTATGTCACGCGGTTTCAGGCCGTCCCCTGTCCCACCGGGCGCGATGCCCCCGACTGGGCCACCAAGATCCACCTGGCAACCAGCCCGGTCTACTACCACAATTATATTCTGGGGGAGCTAACCGCCAGCCAACTGCTGGATACGATCCGTCGGCAGACCGGCGCGACACTGGTGGAAAATCCCGCCGCCGGAGAGTTCCTGTGCGCAGAGATTTTCGCGCGGGGTGCCACCCTGTCCTGGAATGAACTGCTGGCCCGCGTGACCGGCGAACCGCTCACACCGCGTGCCTACATCGCCGATTTTGTCCATCGTCAGGGATAGTGGTACAATGCCTGTTCGGATGTACGCAAAAGAACAGCGAACCAGAGAACAGCGAACCAGAGAACCAAGAACAAACAGGATTTCTTTGTTCGCTCTTCTCTGAATTACCGACTACGGGATACAAACTACGGACTACGCAATAATAAGGAGGCTCTTGTGGAGACAGCACTCTTCTTTGCAATGATTATCCTCAGTGTTGTGCTGATGGGCCTGGTAGTGGTCCAGGCACGCACACCCGGCATGGCGAACCGGGACTCCGGCTCGATCAACCGCACCCGGCGCGGCCTGGAGAAGACCCTGCATCAGGCAACCATTGTAGTAACATCGCTCTTTCTGCTGCTGGCCCTGATTGCCGGTCTGCCGATCTTTTAGTCAGGTTGAGCTACAATGGCACGTCGTATTCGCTGGCAAATCGTGATCGCCACCCTGAGCGCGCTCCTGGTGGTAATTCTGCTGGGCCGGATGGCCCTGCTCAACGCAGCCGTATCTAGCCCACTGCCGGGCGGTTCCTATGTTGAAGCGGTGCTTGGCGCGCCGACCCAGCCGATTCCGCTGCTGAATGATCCTCTGGTTGACCCGGCCGGCCGCGACCTGGGAACGCTGCTGTTTGATGGGCTGACCCGCATCGGCGCCGATGGACTACCCGCAGCGGCGCTGGCCGCCGACTGGCAGATCGATCCGTCGGGTGAGGTCTACACCTTTAACCTGCGCCGCGATGTCACCTGGCACGACGGCACGCCCTTTACCGCCGCCGATGTCGTGTTTACGTTGCAGGCGATCCAGAGCGCCGATTTTACGGGCGATCCGACACTGGCCAACCTGTGGCGCAATGTGCTGGTAGACCGACTGGACGATTACACCGTCCGCTGCACGCTGAATGCGCCCTATGCGCCCTTTTTGAGTAAGGCCAATGTCCCGATCTTACCTGCGCATCTGCTGAGCAATATTCCCATCAGCCAGTGGTCCAGTTCACCGTTTGCCCGGCAATTGATCGGCACCGGCCCCTACCAGCTTGAAGAACTGACCGGCGAGCGGGCATTGCTGACGTTGAAAAACGCCTACTTTGTGCAACAACCGCTGATTGATCGCGTTGAACTGCGCTTTATTGAAACAGCCCCGGCAGCGCTCTCGGCTCTTGACCGGGGCGAGGTGCAGGCGCTGGGCATGGCCGCCGAACCCGATCTGAGCCAGGTTGCCCTGCCGCAGACGGTCAGACGCCTGACATTGCCGCTGGATGCCTACACCGTGATGACCTTTAACCTGCGCAATCCGCCGCTGGATAGCCAGGCGCTGCGTCAGGCGTTGTCGCTAGGCCTGGATAAAAATGTGCTGATTGAGCAAGTGCTGGGCGGTACAGCAGCCCGCGTTGACACACCCATTCTGCCGGGATGGTGGGCCTATGACTCAACCGTGCAGGGGTATGCCTACAATCCGCTTGCCGCAGAAGCGGCGCTGGAAGAACTGGGCTACAGCCCGGCAGCGGATGGCATCCGCGCCCGCCACGACGCGCCGCTGGTGCTGCCGCTGATCACCGACGGCGCGCCTGAACGCCTGTCCGCCGCCGCCGAAGTTGCCCGCCAGTGGCAGGATATCGGGGTGCAAGTCGAGGTCGAGGAACTGGACAGCGCTACCCTGCGCCGGCGACTGCGCGACCGCGATTTTGTTATAGCGCTGCATAGCTGGGCACGCCTGGGATCTGACCCGGACGTGTTCGAGTTGTGGCACTCCAGCCAGGCCGCCAATGGACTAAACTATGCCGGACTGCGCGACGAAGAGATCGACACGCTGCTTGTCAACGCGCGCACCGAGTTGGAACTGGCGGCCCGCAACGCCGACTATGCGGCCTTCCAACAACGCTGGATCGATCTGGCACCCAGCATCATGCTCTACCAGCCGCTCTACACCTTCACGGCGGATGC
>CAKZQX010000388.1 GCA_937141995.1 uncultured Chloroflexaceae bacterium
ACCGAGTATATGCTGCTCGGCCGGCGGTACCATCAGCAGGGCCGCCTGGATGACTCCGCCGAGATTACCGAACTCGCGCTCCGACTTGATCCCAACAACCGCGAAGCGAAAGAGTTGCTGATTACCGTGCGCGATGCCATGGCCCGGGCCGCGCATGATCTGCCGGAAGGGGAAACCGACCTGCCCGCTGAGTTGCGCCCGGCAATGGCCGGGATGACGGGCAATCTCCGCTCACAACAGTTTGCCATGGAACGCATTATTGCGCAGGCTATTGAGAAACAGCAGGCCGGTGATATCGATGGTGCCCTCGAACAGTATGAGCGCGCGGTTGAAGGCGGGACAGAACGGGCCGATGTGCTCTACAGCCTGGGCCTGCTCTACCAGGAGCGGGACAATCATGAGGCGGCCGTGCGCGTGCTGGATAAAGCCGCAAATGATCAGGAGTATGCCCTCTCCGCGCACTTCGCGCTGGGTAGTTCCTACCAGGCGTTGAACAAGTTGCAGCAGGCGGCTCAGGAGTATGAGCAGACAATCGGCCTGGTTGACCTTGAGTCTATCGGCAAAGCCGAGTCCGAAGATCTGATCCAGATGTATGAGAGCGCAGTTGCGATCTACCAGCAACTGGGTGATGTGGCTCGTGCGGCCTCGCTCTTCTCTATGCTGGCGAGTTTTCTGCAAACGAAGCGCTGGGGGAAAGAACGTGCCGCCGAGTTTAATCGGCGAGCAAAGGAACTGACTGAGCAAAATGTGCTCAACAAACTGCGCAACTTCGGTACCGGCGCACTGACCCCGGCTGAAGCGGGTGAACCGGAACCGGAGCCCGAAACCCAGGCCATGCCCGAAACCTGGGGCAAGATCCGCTCCATCACCGATTTTCTGCGCTCGGACGGGACCGCTGTATCAACCAGCAGTCTGAGTATGCCGGCCGAGGCACCCGCATCCGCCGACCCGCTGAAAATGCTCGACAACCTGCCCACGCCGGAGCAGCCAACGTTTGCTCCGGTCACAAAACTTGATATCAGCGGCCTGGACGAGCAGACAGCACGCTGGGTCACGGCCAGCGAGAAATATATTGAGCAGGGACTGCTAGAAGCGGCCCTCGATGCCTGTCACGAAATTATTCGGCTGAATATGGAGTATCTGCCCATCCATCTGCGCATGGGTGAGATCTTCGAGCGACAGGAACGCAACGAAGACGCGCTGACAAAGTATCAACTCCTGATCGATACCTATACCGTCCGGAAGGAACCGACCCAGGCAATTGATGTCTACTTCCGCATTATTGAACTCTCCCCCGACACGATCAATGCGCGATCACGTCTGGCGGACCTGCTTAAAAATGCCGGGCGCACTGAAGAAGCCTGCGAACAACTTATTCAGGTTGCCTCCGCCTATTTCCGCCTGGGACAGACCAACCGGGCATTGGAGGAATACCGCCGGCTGTTGCAGTGGTCTCCCAAGAATAAAGAGGTCCACGCCGAGTATGGCATGGCGCTGTTTAAACTGGAGCGGTACGAAGCTGCCCTGGGCGAGTTTCGCAAAGCGCTGGAACTGGGTGCCAATGATGCGGTTGCCATTGCCCGCATGAATATGACCCTGGCAATGATGGGCGAGAATGCTCACGCGGTCTGGGACTCGCTGGCGGCACTGCTGGAAAAGATCAAGGCCCAGCCCGATCTGAGCGATGTCATTCAGTCGGAATACCGTGCGGCCCTGCTCACGGCCGATACCGCGATTCTGCACTATATCCTGGGGATTATTCAGCAGCAGATTCAGCAACACTCCTCCGCGCTGCTTGAGTTTGAGCAGGCACAAACCCTGTATGAAAGCGACGAGGAGCCCATGCTGCCGCTGGTGCTGGTGCATCAGGCAATGGCCGACAGCCATATTGCCCTGGGCCAGGCCGAAGAAGCACTGGAACAACTCCGTCACGGACAGGCGGTCGCTGAACAGGCGCAGATCGACGCTTCGATCAAGCATCCGTTTGCCCTCCCGCTCTCCCATGGTGATCTGACCCGGCGCATGGCCGAGGCATATGCTGCCACGGATGATCTGGCCGGTGCCGAGCAGGCGCTCCTGGAGGCGCGGCGGTTGCTGCCCTATGACCGGGCCATCTACACCAAACTGGCCGATGTCTACTTTCGGCAGGGGAAACTCAAAGAAGCATTGATCCAGCTTGAAGATCTCGCCTCGCACTATGAGAAACGGCAGGATCTGGACCGCGCAATTGAAACGCTGGAGTATGGCCTGAAACTCGCGCCCAGCAATACCGAAGTGGGCGGACGCCTGGCACGAATGTACCTCCGGCGCGGCCTGCTCGACCGGGGGCTGGAAGGTCTGGTGCGAGTTGCCGAACTGCAGCGCAAAGCGGGTCAACTCAAAGACGCGGTTGCCAGTCTACAGCAGGCGGCGGATGTCTACTGGACCCTGGGTAAATATGACGAGGCCCGCTCACTCTATGATCGGATCACCCAGATTGCGCCCAACGATGTTGAAGCGCGGCAATGGCTGGCGTTGATGTACACCCTCTCGTTCCGTACGTCTGATGCTATCGCCGAGAAGAAACAGATTGTGCGCATCCTGACCCAGCAGCGCGATTACGAAAACGCTATCGCCGAATTACATCAGATTATTGGCCTGGATCAGCGCGATCTGGATGCCTACTACCTGCTGGGCGATATGTTGATGCGGCGTGAAGAGTATGCACAAGCCGTAAATCTGTATAACCGGATGCTGAAACTGGATGGAGCCGACGCTGAGCGGATCAAGGCACTCATTTCAGCGGCAAATCGAATGCTTACCCAACAATCCCACGCCTGACCTGGGAGAACTACGCCATGACATGCTGCGATGACGGGCGGGAGGCAGGTTTACCTGTCATACGTCTGTCGTCTGCGGTTAACGATAACATATGCCAGATCTAGTACGTCTCTGGGAGAGACTTAATCCATTTGCCGATCCATTTGCCCTGCTTGATATTCTCATTGTCGCACTCTTTTTTTACTGGTTGCTGCGGGTTATTCGTGGCACACGCGCAGTCCAACTCCTTCGAGGTATTGGTATTATTCTGGCGATTGCCTTCTTCATCAGTTCAGCCTTTGAGCGGTTGACGATGCTGGGCTGGTTGCTGGAAAATGCGATTACCCCGCTCCTGATCGCCATACCGGTTTTATTTCAACCCGAGCTGCGCCGCGCCCTGGAACGACTGGGGCGGACCGGTGGGTTTTTCAACCGGCCGCTGTTTGGCGGCAATATACGTTCTGAGGTTTTAGAAACTATCAATGTGATTACGCGAACGGCGGTGCAACTCTCGCAGCAGGGCGTCGGCGGCCTGATGGTCATTGAGCGGGAAACCCAATTGCAAGAATATGCCGACCGGGGGGTTATCCTGGATGCGCGGATGGCCGTGCCGCTGCTGCTGAATATTTTCTATCCCAACTCACCGCTGCATGATATGGCGGTGATTGTCCGCGAAAACCGCATTCTCGCCGCGAATGTGGTGCTGCCGTTAAGCGAGGATGTGCTTGGCCCGCGGCGCTACGGTACACGCCATCGCGCCGCGAAAGGTATTAGCGAGCAAACCGATGCAATCGTGGTCGTCGTATCCGAAGAAACCGGGGCAATTACCCTGGTAACCGATGGCCGGATGGTCGGCTACCTGAATGAAACGCGTCTACGGAATATGCTGGCCCGGTTAATGAAAGTACCCCTGGCGGAGGAAACAACCCGGTGAACTGGTTTCGTAATCAAGCGTTAAGCTTTATACTGGCATTGGGTCTCAGTTTTGCCCTCTGGGCCTTTGTCTCCTTCCGCGAAAACCCGAACAGAATTAGTGAACCGTTTAATCTACCGCTGGCCGTACGTGGACAGGCAGAAGATCTGGTTGTCGTTAACCAGGAGGGACAGCGCCGCACAGAATTCCCCAATGTCAGCATAGCTATTGAAACCGATCAGAATACGCTGGCAGGCCTCTCATCATCGGAACTCCAGGCAAATATCGAAGCATTTATTGATCTGAGTGGTCTCGGTGCCGGTGAGCATGTCGTCCCCGTACAAACTGAGATCGAGAGTCCCTTTGATCGGCGCATCGAGACAGAGGAGATCGACCCGGAAACGATTACGATACGGCTGGATCAGGAAATTGCCCGCGCAGTACCCGTGCAGATTGAAGTGGAGGGCAACCCACCGTTTAGCTTCCGGCGCGGCAATCCGCAGGTGAATGATCAACCACCCGATGAAGTTATGGTGGAGGTGAGCGGGCCGGAGAGTCGCGTCGAAGAAGTTGTTATCGCGCGGGCAACTGCCCGAATTGATGGCCTGAGTGCCAACTACGAGTCATCGGTACAACTCCAACCCTTGAATGCCAACGATCAGGTCGTCGATGGTGTGACACTCGACCCGGCAACGGTCAATGTGGAGATTCCCATTCGCTCGGTGGTCGGGCTCAAGCGGCTCCCGGTCATCGGCAATGTCGAAGGGGCTCCGGCACCCGGCTATGTTATCACGGATATCCAGAGCGAACCGGCCCTGATTAATCTGACGGGAAGTTCCGAAACGCTTGAGACTATCGAGCAGGTTGAAACAACACCAGTGGATATCACCGGGATCACCGGCACTATTACCCGCACCGTTCCACTCAATATCCCTGAAGGCACCTCACCCCAGTTGGGCGAACCGGAAGAGGCGACGATAACCGTACGCGTCACGCCTCTGGAACAACGCTTCCAGGTACAACTTCCCTTCCCGGTTGAAGTTACGGGGGCATCTATCGGATTTAACGTCGATATAGATCCACAGGTGATCAAAGTAGCGTTGTCCGGCCCGGTTGAGGCCTTTTCCCAACTCGACACCGAAACCCTCGTGGCAACCATTGATCTCAGTGGACTTACTCCCGGCACCTATATACGCACGCCCGACATTAGCCTGCCTGAGACACTTACGGTTGGTTCCATCCCTGAGGTGCAGGTGACGCTGCGTCCACCACCACGCCCAACCACAACCCGTCTGCCACCGACACAGACGGCTGCTCCCGTACCGTCACCAACAGCAACCGATACGGCACCGGAACCACCCACACCAACCGCTGCGCCGACCGTCCCCTTACCCACCGAAGAGCCGGACGCCCCACAGGGAGCCGTCTCAACGATTGTGCCGGAAGCAGATATAACCCCGATTCCCACACCCACACCGGCGAGTATACCAGCGTCGGAAGAGACCGATGCCATGTAGTACGGCCATGTCGGAGCATAGGGCTATGTCAACGTCAGGGATAGTGACCAGCGTGCTGACGGGAATCGATAGGAGGACGGGAGCGGGGAACCGCCGAACGGCAGCACGCCGCGCATGGTCCGGGACGTTGGCGTAGCCCTGAGTCTGAGCACAGCGCGGTTGACAGCCAGGAAACAGCATGCTACAGTATCGTTGTTCAGTCTGTCTCTATCAATCCAGTATGGAACATAGTGTACGCAGTCAGGGCGGTTTGTCTACTCAATAGATGATCGTGATCTTGTCGTAGTGGTTTCTGTCTGCTTGTTCCTCGATATGGTGCTGTTTGCGCGCCATCCGGGAACAGCGGAGCGTGTATGTTCGCCTGGCGGAGGCGCGGCATGCTCCCACGCCAGAATGATGTGCATTATGCCAGATACATCTTAATAACAGCAGTTACGCGGTCACTGACCAGGAAGGGATTGTCGCCTCCGGCAGGCGGAAAATTCCATTCTTTTCCATAACAATTTTACACAGAGTGTAAAGTTGTTATGGAAAAGATAAAAGAGGACCATGCTGCCGCAGGCGAATCGGGTTTCCATCGGGTCAAACGTCCGGTTTGCATGGTAACTGCGTAACTCCTGT
>CAKZQX010000389.1 GCA_937141995.1 uncultured Chloroflexaceae bacterium
ATCGCATCATCACGTACCCGTACATCAAACCCGGCATCACCCAGCGTGCCCTGCGTGCGACCATCAGGCCAGATCAGCAGCTTCGCGCCGATGGGTGTCAACAGACTACCGTCCGGCACAGCGATCAGCGTGGCCGTTGCCACGGGACGCTCCGCGATAATTGCCTGACGCAGCGTGTCGTACCGATCCCCCACCGTGGCATCCTTACCGTTCAGTCCGTTCCCCTACCAGGATAACACCTCGACAAAAATCTCAATCGTCCCACCGCAGGCCAGGCCAACCTCCCAGGCTTCCTCGTCGGCCACGCCATAGCGCACCAGCCGCGCGCGCCCGGTCCGGAGCGCATCCTGACACTCCTCAAAGACCGATCCCTCGACACACCCGCCGCTGACTGAGCCGGCCAGGCCACCCGCCGACGAAACCGCCATCTTCGCACCAATCTGACACGGCGCTGAGCCCACCGTCTTGATCACCGTTGCAATTGCAACCTGCTCGCCCTGCGCCCGCCAGCGTTCGATATCGTTCAGGATCTCGTTCATACTGTTTTCCATTGGGTTGTCTACAGTCCCGTATCGGCTCTATCTTACCCGATTTTGGCAACTCTTGCCAGAAACTTGTAATAATCCGGCTCTCACAAACGGCCTATGTCGGCTACAATGAGGGCGGTACATACGACCACGCCGGTACACGGAAGGTGGCCCGCAGCGCGGAACCGTGTATCCGCTAAACCTGACACATCACGCTAACGAAAGTGAGATCGCTATGACCATCATTGCCGGTTCAGGCAGCAGCCGTCACACCGAGGCATACCAGGCGGGACGGCTGGCGGCGGAGGCGGCGGTTGCGCCGCTCCAGGGCCACGTTCCCAGGCTGATTATCGTCTTTACCACCGAGCCGTTTGAGCAGGCCGATGTCCTGCGCGGCATTCGCGCGATTACCGGCCCGGCGGCACTGATTGGCGGCTGCTCCGGCGGATTGATGACTGCACAGGGCATCGATCCGGCGGGTGTGGCCGTCCTGGCGCTGACCGGCGATGATCTGGAAGTAGCGCTGGCACTGGAACCCGGATTGAGCAGCCGGCCCCACCTCACCGCCGAGCGCGCCGCCGAACAGGTTGAGGATTACCTCGCGGAGCAGGAGGGCAGTAACCGGCAGAGCACCGCGCTGCTCTTCACCGATGGCCTGACCGGCATGCTGGCCGTGGATATGGCACTTCAGAGTGCAAGCGCTGTGCTGGGACCGCTCTGCCCTATCGTTGGCGGCGCGGCGGGGGATAATCTGCACTATAAACAGACCTACCTCTTCGCCGATGAGCAGATCGAGAGCGATGCCGTGGCGCTGGCACTGCTGACCAGCAGCGCCCCGATTGGTATTGGAGTGCGGCATGGCTGGAAGCCGGTTGGGCGGCGGCTGGTGATTACCCGCAGTTCGGGCAATATCATCTATGAAATAGATAGCCGTCCTGCCCTCGAGATCTACCGCGAGTTATTCCCCCAGGCCGATATCACCGCGGAAACCTTCCGCGAGTTTACGCGCTACCACCCGATTGGCTTCCCGCAACTGGGGGAAGAGTTCCTGATCCGCCTGCCTCTGGAGGTCCACCCGGACGGCTCCATCGCATGCGCGGGAACGATCCCCGAAAATGCCGTCGCGCAGATCATGGTGGGCAGCCCGGACTCGCTGCTCGACGCGGCAGAAGCAGCAGCAACCCAGGCAGTCGCGGCCCTGGCGGGCAGCCCGATTGCGGCGGCGATTGTGATTGACTGTGTCACCCGGCCTCCGCTATTGGGGGCGGAGGTGGGGACCGAGTTGACCCGTATTCAGGCGATTGTCGGGCATGATACACCGCTCATCGGCATGTACAGCTTTGGCGAAGTTGCCGCCGACGAAGGCCCGGTCTGCTTTCACAACAAAACCGTTGTCGTCTGTGCTATCGGGAAAGAAGCCAGGACAGCTACCGTATGACTACATCAGCGAACAACCACTTCGATCATGAGAATGAACTTGCCATTCTCTACGAGATCGCCTCAATCTCGAAGCATCTGCGTAGTATGGATACTATCTGCGATCTGTTGCTGGACAAAGCGACTCGACTGCTGGGAGCGGAGGTAGCGGTCTTCTATCTGTACGATGCCGGGGAAGCCCGACTGAACCTGCGCGCAGCTCGGGGCATTCGGCTAAAGAAGATCTGCCCCCAGATCGATCCGCTGCTCTCTGAGGGTGAACTGAGCACGAAAACACTGATCTGGTCGGATGCGCAAGCAGCAGCGTTTCCGGTTACGCCGCTACCTGCGCGTTACCCGGTCAGGGCGGCCCTGGGCGTGCCGGTCAAGAGCGATATTGCGCTGCTGGGCTGGCTGTACGTGGCACTGCTCAAGCGCCCGGCTTTCGATACCCGGCAGGTTACACTCTTCAATGCCCTGGCCGATCAGGTTGCCAGCACGCTGGAGACCACACTCTCGCTGGAGCATAACTACCGGCAACAGGCGGCCCTGGCCGAAGCCAACCAACGCCTGGAGCAGGTGTTGAACGAGATGCAGCAGGCCTATGCGCAGCAGGAACGGCTGATCCAGACGATCAAGGCGCTCTCGCTGCCGGTGCTGCCGATTGGGGAACATGTGCTGCTCACGCCGCTGATCGGGTATATTGATGCGGAGCGCTCGCAACTGATCAAGGAGAAGTTGCTGGCAGCAGTCGGTCACTACCAGGCGCATGTGGTCATTCTGGATATCACCGGGATCTCGGTGGTTGATGCCGCGGTCGCGCAGATGCTGCTGGAAGCCACCCAGGCGGCGCGGCTGCTGGGAGCACGCATAATCCTCTGCGGCGTGTCGCCCGAGGTGGCCGAAGTGATGGTCAATATGGATTTTAACCTGCGCATCCCGACAACCACCGATCTGCGGGCGGCGATGAAGCTGGCACTACGCAGTTGATACCGGCGGAATGGTCTTGACGATGGAGACTGCACCGCCAACCCGGTCGGCATGCTCCAGCAGCAGCAGCGTACGTCCGGCATGCGCTAAGTAAGCGGCGCAGACCAGGCCGTTATGCTCACCGCCAATCACAATTGCATTGTAGTCATGCATTGCTCACAGATATCAGTTATCTTCGTGGCTCGCCAGATCGATCACGACGGCGCAGGCCAGGATCAACACCTCATCTTCGTTGTCGGGAATGTCGATGCCATAGGTGTCGGCCAGGGCAAACAACTCCTTCGAGACACGGGCAACCGGCTGACCGTTGCGGGTGAAGGCATACTCATAGTCGAGAAAATTGCCATCCGCCTCCAGATCGCCGGGGCCGGGCACATCAACGCTGAAGTGGGCATGGAAGAGCGAGAACATTGACTTTTTGACCGTGGCCGTCAACTCGTCGCCGCGATAAATCTCGTAGGTTTTACCCAGCGACAGCAGCTTCTGCCGGATCACGGCCAGTTCGTGGCCGGTCATATCCTGAAACGAGAGCCGGTCAGCGATGCTAAACAGCTCGCCCTCGACGATAAAGGTCTCAAGTCCCTGCTCATTTTTAATGCAGTAGCGGTCCCGGAGCGAAAATAGCTTCTCACGCATGGCATAGCGCATCGTATCCTCACCTTTCACTTTGTGAGTTATCTCTTTGGCGCTGCGTCACTGCCCATGATCAGGGTGAGAGGGAGGGGAAGGCACAATGCGCAACTGCGATATATACGAAAGAACAAACAGACAAAGGCCAAAGAACAAATCAGGGTGTTCGCCGGCAATGTGCCGGGTGTGTTTTGTTCCAGTTTCCTTTGTTTTGCCCTCTCTGTAACAAGAGTATGCAATAGCTGTGCCAGGTTAGGGGTTACGGGTTACGGGTTACGGCTGAGTGCTTCAGCGCGCAGTTCGCTTCACCCTGGCGCATCCAATTCAAGATCGTCCCGAACAAGCTGGTCAGTCGATACTTGAAACAACTGGGCTACTTTCAATACAAAGTCGATCTTGGGCCTGCGCTTGCCGTTTTCAACATCACTGATGTAGCTGTTAAACGAGGGTGCATAACCCAGTGCAGTTGCAAGTTCGCGGATAGTCATGCCATGACGTGTACGGAGCGTGCGCATTTTTTCGCCAAATCGTTGCATGGTAAGGCATTTACTCTACCGCAGTTACGCGGTTACTCAATATCTTTGTATTACTCTCGCGCAGTTGACATTTATTCAGGAATATGGTATTTTGCTTTCTAAACAGTAAGCAAACTCAAAAAACAGGTATGCTCTCCACACTGTTCGCACCAGCCGGAAGGCGTGGCATCGGCGAGAGTGCGCCGACGCGGAGCTATTGTAACATGCAATGGCTCCGCTGCCGCATGCTCGCCCTACGCGGGTTGTTCAGACCCGTAGGGAGGCTGTATAGGAAGAACTAAGAACTTAAGAACTAAAAACAAACCCCCAACCGCATCTCCTGCCTCTCTGTTCTTTATTCTTTGTTCCTTGTCAGCATACTTGTTTGTTCGGTGTTCTCTGCCTGTTTTTTCAGTTCTTAGTTCTTAGTTTTTGGTTCTCTCTTCAGAGGAGATGCGCATGGTAAGAACGATCAAAACCCGGGTAATCCCCTTTTTGCAAAACCTGGGGCGCGCGTGGCAACAGGATCATGTGGCGGTGCTGGCGACATCATTGTCCTACTATGCGCTCTTCTCGCTCTTTCCGCTACTGCTGATCATCTTTAGCCTGGTCGGGCTGGTGGTCGGCAGTGAAACCTCGCTGGTGCGGCAATCCCTGCAGGTGGTCGGGGCCGACGATCTATCAGGACAACTGCCGGCGGAGGGGCAGGCCGAGGAGCAGATCGTTACGCTGATCCGCGATTCGCTTTCGCCGGCGGCGGCGGACCAGATCCAGAGTACGCTGGAGCAACTGAACCGGCAGGGTCGGGGAGCCGGGCTGATTGGCTTTGCCACGCTGCTACTCTCGGCCAGCGGTGTGTTTGCCGCGCTGGACCGGGCATTCCAGGTAATCTGGAAGACGCAGGAGCAGCCGGAGGAGGGCGGCGGCATTCTGGGAACGGCACGCAAGCTGGTGTTGAAGAAGCTACTGGCGTTCGGGCTGGTGTTAAGCTGCGCCCTGCTCTTGCTGATCTCGATGGTGTCGGGGGTTGCGATCGGGTTGGTGCAGTCCTTTGCGCCGGAAGTGCCGGGCAGCGCGTTCCTGTGGCGCGGCATTCAGGTGGCAGTCTCGGTGGGACTGCTGGCCGTGGCGTTTATGCTGCTCTTCAAATATCTGCCGGATACGCCGGTGGCCTGGGGCGATGTCTGGCTGGGCGCGCTGCTGACCGCGATCCTGTTTACGGTTTTTGTGAATATCAGCAGTGCCTACATCAGCCGCAGCAACTTCGAGGCGTACGGCGCGATTGGCAGCGTGATGGCGCTGCTGGTCTGGATCTTCCTCAGCAGCCAGGTGCTCTTTCTGGGGGCCGAGTTTACCCGGACCTATGCGACGATGTTCGGGAGTTATCGGGAAGAACCGGCGGGGGAGGAAGATCTGGAACAGGAAACGCCTAAAACGAGGTGAAATACGCCCGTCCCTATCAACCACGCAGACCATGAAGGTTTTCAGGAAGCTGCTCATTTCTTCCAAATCTTCGTGCCCGTCGTGGTTAAGTGAGAGACTGTCTGAAAAGGGTGTATCATGGGGATGTTGGACTGATTCCCTATCCTGTCCGGCATACGGGAGCGAGCGTGAACCAATGCGTCCGGATATGGCGATCGCTTCCGCCCGGCTCCGGCGCGGGAGTCCTACCTGGTCATGGACCGGATTCTCGATGCCGCCCGCGAAGCCGGCGCAGGACGCCCAAGCCGCGCCCGAAGAAGACAGCCTGATGAGCCGCATCACGGCGGCCG
>CAKZQX010000390.1 GCA_937141995.1 uncultured Chloroflexaceae bacterium
CATTTCGTGAAAAAGATAGATCAAGTACCATGCTGCCGCAGGCGAATCGGGTTTTCATCGGGTGAAACGCCCGGTTTGAACACACACCGCGTAAGTCCTGTTAAATAAAAGGAGTTATCAATGACTATCAAACAACAGGGTGTTAAGTACGGTGCCTTTCATATCTATGATGACATAGGCTATTGGAATCGGGATCATGAGATACAGGTAAAACTTACTGAAAGTCCATCAGAAGCTTGCCAAAAGGAGGGTTTTTGGAATCCCGGCACTAAACAGCTACAAACAGAGTACGATGTTGCTATGACAGGGTTGTGTATCTGGAGTAAATATGATTGTTTGTTTAAGTTCCAAAAACGAAGTAAAGGTAATCCGGGTGCTGAGCGTTCATTCAGTAACCCTAAAGACCGCGCCGATTTGTTAAAACGGTTAGAGGAAGGGCATAAGATTGAACAGGTCACCATTTCTGGTACTCCTTTCGGGTTATATCAATCTAAATTAATTACCTGGCAAGCACATACATTACGCCGGTTTAACATTCATAAACTCTACTACGCTTTACCTGTTGAGGAATACATGATGACATTAAGCGAGCTTAGAAAATTTTTGCCGCATCAATGTGTTGAGGAAATTATAGAAATACTGAATAAGCATCATGACCTCTTAGCAGAAAAGATTTGCAATGAAGTTGAAGCCGAAGTCCAGTTCATTCATCCCATGCGCCATCATGATATATCTGTTATCGATTCATATGTCTGGCCTTACTTAAATCTTGATATTGATTTGGGGATTGAGGAAATGGAAGAAATCCGCATTCCTTATCAAGCCTGGAAACGGGGAGCAGAAGTGCCTCCTATCTTGCTTGGAATGCTCGGTGTTCCATGCCCCTATTATGAACGAAGAGAATATCAGGAGGGGGTAGATGACATTTATGTTTTTCCTTGAGTAAGATACATGGCACCCTGATTTCCTTCCACATGACAGAAATGCGCGTCTTCACCACCAGTGTCGCGGGCATCGCGCCGATGATCTACTATAACCTGACGTAGCACACTACTGATAGTGAAGCTACTTTTACGTTAGCAAGGAGGTTGATGTGGAAACGATTGATTCACAAAGTTTCTATCCCGTACAATACCGAACTGGTGCGATGAGTGATTATCCTCAAAAAAGGGATTTTGACCTGGCGGAAATAGACGAGAAATGCGGACTGGGGATTATTGTTCGGCGAAGTTTCAAACAAGGCCAGCTTGTAGCGCGAATCGGTGGGGATATTGTTTCACAGATAAAGCTCCATACGCTCCAGATTAACGCAGCACAACACCTTTTTGACCCCTATTTTAGTGGTTATTTACTCCATTCTTGCTGTCCAAATGCTATTCTTGATATGCAGGCTTTAGAGATCTGGGCCTTACGAAATATTCAAGCCGGTGAATTGTTAACCATAGATTACACGATGACCGAAGATATACTGTCGAGACAATTTGCCTGTCTGTGTGAGTCACCTCAATGTCGGTTATGGATTACTGGCAGAAAGGAGGCTATTAATGACACTGGTCGACAATATCTTCAAATTAAGGATGAACCATTTAAGCCGCACCGTTTGCCGGCCCTGACGTTATGGTGGGAACGGCCGGATCTATGCTATCAAGAAAACCGACTGACCTTTGCCGGCCGCGATGTGGCCACCATCGCCCAACAGAGCGGGAAGCCGACATTCCTGTACAATGCGCATCGAGTGGCCCACAATTTGCGCCAATTGACCGCAGCGCTAGGACAGGCGAATATCGTTTACAAAATATTTTATGCTATCAAAGCCAATCGATTTATGCCATTATTAACCTATATTAAATCAACTAAGTTATGCGGTGTGGATGTTTGTTCGCCCCAGGAGATACAAGTAGCCCTCGCATGTGGGTTTGCCGAAAATGAGGTTTCCTATACGGGTTGTTCAGTTTCTGATCAGGATCTGGATGTAATCTTGCGCTACCCAATGCTCCTGCTTAATTGTGACTCGTTAAGTATGATACGCCGGATTGGTGAACGGGCTCCTGGCCGGTCTATCGGGTTACGCATTAATCCGGCGATGGGGGTTGGTTATGGTGACAACGAGTTATTACAGTATAGTGGCACGCAAACCAGTAAATTTGGTATCTATCGAGAGCAGTTTGCTGAAGCATTGGCTTTATGCCGTCAATACGGTCTTTGTGTTGAGCGAATTCATTTTCATAGCGGTTGTGGATATTTAAACAATCAATTGGCTACCTGGGATAAAATTTTGCAAAAGTGTCGCTGGTTTCTGGAACAGGTTGATAATCTGAAAGCGATTAATATTGGCGGTGGTTTAGGTGTGCCACATAAAAGTAGCGACTCGCCACTTGATTTATCAGCCTGGATCGAAATTATTCAACGCAACTTTTCTTCCTATAAGGTTGAAATTCAGGTAGAACCGGGCGATTATATTGTCAAAGATGCTGGAATGTTAGTGTTGCAAACTAACATGGTGGAAAAGAAGCAAGACAAGTGGTTTGTAGGCGTCAATGGTGGGTTTAACCTGGCAATTGAACCATTTTTTTATAGCTTGTCGTGTGAGCCGGCGATCTGTGTTCTGGCAGATGACGCCCCTCACGCCTTTGCCCCAGAGAAACTAAACCCAGTAACAATTGCCGGGAATATTAACGAAGCATTGGATATTTGGTATGAGGATTTCCCGCTCTCTCCTGTTAAAGAAGGGGATTATCTAGCCTTTATTAACGCCGGGGGCTACGCTACTGCAATGAGTTCCAACCATTGTATGCGCGGGGATTTCTCAGAACAATTGTTAGTTTAGGGGCCCCAGCGCGGGAGTCCGCTCAGGTATCGCGCCAGTGACGCGCTACGACCTGCCGTGGCACCTGTGACGAAGGCGGAAGAGTGGCTCCATGCACAACGTTCACCCTGCTGTGTCGCTAGAAACGTCAGAGGGTGATTTCAAGGCGATAGTCCGGTATTCTGTGTGGGAGCGAGGGTACGGGGTAAGGACGGTCTATTGCGTTGGAAAGCGCGCATGCACCTTTTCCTACACTTGAGCGCCATTATAACTGGGGTACCGCTCCAGAGACTGTCCACCTGAGAGAAAGGTCTGAACCCTATGATTCTTGAAACAGCGGTCATCACCGGCGGGGTATTCTACGCCGGGATACGGGCATACCAGCAGCGGAACAAACCGAACCTGGGGCAGGTTCTTTCCGGGCAGCAGGCGTATCGGGTGCATTCGCCACCACTGGACCCGCTTGTGCTGTACCACAAAGCCAGGCGCAACCTATCCCACCATCTCCCGGTCCTCTCGCAGTTGCACCTGGGTGATACCCGCAGTAAACACATGACCGAACTCGCCACCTCCACCGAGCAGTCGGAGCCGAGCGCAGAAGAGCACGAGATCAATACC
>CAKZQX010000391.1 GCA_937141995.1 uncultured Chloroflexaceae bacterium
GACCAGATGGAGTTTGACATTGAGGTTGGACCCCGCGCACGGGCACAACTGACCTCCACCGGGGCCACGCGAGTCTACCGGCATCGTGCGGGCATGCCGGATGCAGTGCAGCGAATGCAGGTGCAGGTTGGGGCGGATGCGCTGCTGGAGTATCTGCCTGATCCGTTGATTCCCTTTGCCGGGGCGCGCTATCAGCAGACGACCCGGATTGACCTGGCACCCGGGGCTGGTCTCTTCTGGTGGGATCTGGTTGCGCCGGGGCGGGATGCCCGCGCGGAGATTTTTGCGTTTGAACGCTTGCAGACAACGCTGGATCTCACGGCGGAAGGTCGCCCGCTGGCCCTTGAGCGGGCATGCCTGGAACCGCAGATCCGCCCGCTGACCTCGCTGGTGCGGTTTGGTCCCTACCGGCATATGGCAACGTTTTATATCTGCCGGGTGGGATTGGAGCCGGACCGCTGGTTGGCACTGGAAGCCCAGTTGAATAATATTGCCGACCAGATGTCGCGTCCGGGGGAGATGCTCTGGGGCGTCAGCACGCTGCCCGCACATGGACTGGTGGTGCGGGCGTTGAGCTACTCCGGGCGGACACTCCCCGGCGGGTTGGCGCAATTCTGGCGCAGCGCTCGCCGCGAACTCTACGGACAGGAGCCGGTACTACCACGCAAAGTGTATTGACCGCTGTTGGTTGAAGCAGAGGGGGATATTGTGCATCTGACACAACGGGAGCAAGAAAAGCTCTTGATCTATGTGGCTGCGGACCTGGCCCGCAAACGCCAGGCGCGGGGGCTCAAGCTGAACTACCCCGAGGCAATGGCGATCCTGACGGCTGAGATTATGGAAGCGGCCCGCGATGGCAAGAGTGTCGCCGACATTATGAGCTTCGGCACGACCATTCTGTCCCACGACGATGTAATGGATGGCATTGCCGAGATGATCCACGAAGTCCAGGTCGAAGCAACCTTTCCCGATGGTACAAAACTGGTAACAGTTCACGATCCCATTCAGTAAAGGAGCCGTTATGCAACCAGGTGAGTATCTACTTGATGAAACTGCCGGAGATATCACCGCGAATGCCGGGCGGGCAACGACCCGGCTGCTGGTGCAGCACACCGGCGACCGGCCGGTTCAGGTGGGTAGCCACTTCCATTTTTTTGAGGTCAACCGCGCACTGGTGTTTGATCGCGCGGCGGCCTATGGCATGCGCCTGAATATCCCGGCGGGAACCGCCACGCGCTTTGAGCCGGGCGAAGAGAAAGAGATAAATCTGGTGGCCTTCGCCGGCGACCGGGTTGTGCGCGGTCAGAATGGTCTGGTTGAGGGCACCCTGGATGACGCGGCGGTGCGCCAGGCAGCGCTGGAACGTCTCACGGAACGGGGTTTTGGACAGACAACCGCTGATGGAAACCAGCCCGGCTGATCGTCGGCGCTGGCTATCTGACCTGTGATGAGGAGTAGCCATGAGTTTGCAGATACCCCGGCGAACCTACGCCGATCTCTATGGCCCGACGACCGGCGACCGCGTACGCCTGGCCGATACCGACCTGGTCATCGAGGTGGAACACGACCATACCGTGTATGGCGATGAGATAGCCTTTGGGGGCGGGAAGGTCATTCGTGACGGCATGGGCCAGAGCAGTAGCGCCACCCGCGAGCCACCGCCAGGCGCGCTGGATCTGGTCATCACCAATGCGCTGATCCTGGATCACTGGGGCATTGTCAAAGGGGATATCGGAATTAAAGATGGGCGCATTGTGAAGGTGGGCAAGGCCGGTAATCCCGATACCATGGCCGGGGTTGACCCGGAGTTGGTGGTGGGTCCGGCGACCGAGGTTATCGCGGGCGAAAACCGGATCGTCACCGCCGGGGCGATTGACAGCCATATTCACTTTATCGCGCCCCAGCAGATCTACGAGGCGCTCTCGAATGGCATCACCACGATGCTGGGCGGAGGCACCGGCCCGGCGACCGGCACAAATGCGACTACCTGTACGCCGGGTGCCTGGAACCTGGCGCGGATGTTGCAGGCCGCCGAAGCCTGGCCGCTGAACTTTGGCTTCCTGGGCAAGGGGAATGCCGCTACTGCTCCACCGCTGGCCGAACAGGTGCGTGCGGGAGCCTGCGGGCTCAAGCTGCACGAGGATTGGGGCACCACTCCGGCGACCATCAACACCTGCCTGGCGATTGCCGATGAGTATGATGTGCAGGTTGCCATCCACACCGATACCCTCAACGAA
>CAKZQX010000392.1 GCA_937141995.1 uncultured Chloroflexaceae bacterium
GAACCATCCAGCGCATAAACATCCATACTTTTTTGCGTGCGCCTTGTGGATCTTTTCCCATGTAGTAGATATTTGTAGCTATTTTTTCTGCAGCGGTAAATGCGTCAGGCTGATTACGGCCTCGTTCCACCAGTCCACCATATTTAGTAGTGGCTTGAACGAATTCAGCTACAGAGCTTAAAATCCGTGGTAGCTTTTCCGACAATTTCCAACGATAAGTGTTGTGGGTTTTTATAATCTGTACTTGCTGGTTCTCTGGGATTTGGTTAAAGTAAAACAAATTCTCACCAAGTGTAGTATGTAATTTGTGTACTAGATCTCGAACATTCTCCGCTGCACAACTTTGATTAATACTCGCAACAAATAGAAGATAGGCTATTCCTTCATGACTATCTAAAGGGTAAGGTACTGCATCAAATTGAATATCTTTTATATGTTTAAAATGATAAGTAAACTCATGAATTTTATCACAGACTGTTTGGGTGGACATTGGGTTCATTTCTCCTCGTTATGGCATTCTGCTGCAATTCGGTTCTCAATTAGAGAACCAGATCGCAGATTCAAAGATGGATAGCTGTTATCACAATCTTTTTCTTTTCTTAACAGGAGTCTTACAGTGCGGACTATGTGTGCCCCACTGAATATACTGTCCATTGGAATGAGATGACAGGCTATTTTCAGTATGGCAACTTTCGCTGTAGGATAAGAAAAGAAGATGCACTACTCTGTGTTGCCAGAGGTTCTCAACCTGAGAACAATATATTCTGCTGAGTGGCTGTTGTCAAGAAGAAGCGCTTATTGCGTTATCCATACCTCTGAAATCTGTGTGCTGGCAAGAAAACAGATATGCAGGTATATTTACCTGGCATGAACTGAAACGCGCCGCTGTCGATCATTAACGCGGTGGGCATGACGGGCCAGGTGACCGCCTGCCAGACCTGGTTGACGCTGGGAGAACTGACCAGCAGACAGGTATCGGGCAAAAAGTCCTGATAGAGAGGATCACTATGGGTCCAGGATGCAAAATATTTCATAGCTGTATGCACCGCTCCCGTACGACGCGACCACGCGCGTTAGAACGACGCCGTCACATATGATGTCCGGGCTCCTGAGAACAATCTCAGGAGCTTTCTTGTGTGTGGTTCTCTATACAAGAACAGCCTACTGCTCTCGTGCATTCGTGTCAAGGGGGCAGATGTGATTCAGCGGTTCGGAAAAAAGGTGCGCCGCCTGCGGGAGGGTGCCGGCCTCAACCAGAGCGAACTGGCGCAGATCCTGGGATTGAGTGAGCACTCCAAGGGATTTATCAGCGAGATCGAGAGCGGCAAGAAGATCCCCAAAGCCGAGTTGATTCTGCGCATTGCGCTGCACTTTAGTGTGAGCACCGACTATCTGTTGCGGGATGACCTTACCGAACCGGGTGATAATGAAAGTTGACCATGCCGATACGCTATTTTATCCCGGATTGGGATGACCGGGTGGACCCCCACTATGACCTCCTGACCGACACGCATACGCCGGGGCGCAATCCCTACCGGGATGATGTCTATGCCCACCAGATCTATGTACCCCCACCCTACGATGGGGTGCTGCTCTCCCGGGCGGTGCTGGACGAGAGTGGGTCAAAATATCAGGCCATCCAGGATGTCGGGTCGGTGCATCACTACTTGCGATTGCCGAAGGGCCATCAGGTGATGGGGGATTGTGGCGCATTTAGCTACTGGAAAGACCCGGAGCCGCCCTACCAGACCGACGAGATGCTGGATTTTACCAGCGTATGGGCTTTGACATTGGCGTCTCCATTGATCATCTGATCTTTGCCGAACTGGATGCCGAGAAGGAGCGTCGCTGGGATCTGACCCAGGCGAATGCCGAGGAGTTTCTGCAGCGGTACCGCCAGGGGAACTACAGCTTCACGCCGATGGGGGTGGCGCAGGGGTGGGATCCCGCCTCCTACCAGCGCGTGGCCCGCGCATTGGTGCAGATGGGCTACACCCATATCGCCATTGGCGGCCTGGTGCGCAGCCAGAATACCGAGATTGTCCGGGTGCTGACCGCCGTGCAGGAGGTGCTTCGCCCCGGCATGCAGGTGCATCTCTTTGGCGTCAGTCGCCCCGACCAGGTTCCCACCTTTATGCGCCTGGGCATCACCAGCTTCGATAGCGCCTCGCGGTTGCGTCGGGCCTGGATGGATGGGCGGCGGAACTACTTCCTGGGAGACGCTGCCTACAGCGCCATCCGTATCCCGGAGGCGCGCGCACTCGCCAGAAAGCAGCACCTGGACGAACACGCGACAATCCGGATGGAACAGGCGGCGTTCGCAACCCTGCGTGCCTTTGACCGAAACGAAGCATCGCTAGAAGCGACCTGGGAGGCCGCGGTGGCCTACGCCGCGCTGTCGGGGAAAGACACTGACCGGCTTAAGCAGGACTACCGGGAAACCCTGGAGGTGCGGCCCTGGCAGCAGTGCCGGTGTGCCATTTGTACAGAAATTGGTGTTGAGGTGATCATCTTTCGGGGCAACAACCGCAACCGCCGGCGGGGATTTCACAACACCTGGCAACTCTACCAGCACCTCCAGCGCATCGAACGGCACAATGGTCCACCGCCGGAGGTGGTGACACAGCTTACGCTGGAGGGAGAGCAGGTTTTGGATATGGAAAAATGACGACCCCCACATCAAGTGGAGTTCACACAATCAACGTCGGAAGTGCCATACCTTACCTTGATGTACCATTCGGCAAAGCATATGAGCACTTGAGCCATAATATATTGGCAAACATGACCGTGGTATAATCGCGGACAGATTGCCTGGCGGGCAGCACCTCCTACGCTAGAGGGGTCTCTGCCTGCCGGCGTTGCAACATCAGATTATCCAGGATGTTGTCCCAGCGAGAGGAGCATGTGCGATGCCATACACCTTTATTCCACCCGAGCCGTTTCTGCGGTATCAGGGAGTCACGATCTATTACCTCGACGAAGGAGATGGTCCTGCCACCTACTCATACACACCGGGTGCCTACCAGAACGATCATGAGACCCTGGCCTTTGACGTGCGTGATCTGCCCGTCCCGGATGCGGCCGACCCGGACGATCATGCGGCGATCATCCGGGCTGCACTGGACGCGGGGTTGATCTCATTGCCCCACTATGTCCCCGACAATGACAAGCCCGCTCGGAGCTTCACATTCCGCGTGGTACGGAGCGAAGAAACGGCAGATGCCGTTGCCACCTACACCCTGCTGGACGAACAGGGGCACCCTGTGGCCCACATGCAGGACATACCTGTCGCCGAACTCCTCGTCTATCTGGAAACTATGCTCACTCCCGGGGATGCGGCATAAATCAGCCGCGCGGCTCGTTGCGCTCCACATCCACCCCCAGCGCTAGCAGCACCTGCCGGGCCCGGCCGGCATCAAAGCGACTGGTCGGGATACCACTGATCAGGCTGACCAGCCACTTGGGGGCAACCCGCTGATCATCCACCACTACATACCAGTCGCGGTAGCGTCGCGCGGCGTGCCCATCGGTGGCGAGCGCCTGGCGTGCCTGTTCCAGCACGGCCTCCCGCGATATTTGCAGCGACACACCGCTGATGGTGGCCGTGCCGCGCGGCTGTTCCGCCGCCACCAGGCGCTCCGGTTGGACCGCCGGTGCTTGCCATGTCCGGCCTTCCAGCCAGGCGCGTAACTGACCCAGTTTCGTTCCCATTGGGCCACCGGTCAGCGTGACCGCAACCCCGGCCGGCACCTGGTCTTCCCATCCCTGCAAGGCGCGCAGGTAGCGCTGACTCACACCCAGGCAGAGTTGGCGATAGTCTTGCTGCATCAACTCGGTAAAACGTGCCAGCACCTGCGGACGTAACTGGTCGGCGCGTTCAGGTGACATGGTGGCGTCATAATTAGGTATTGGTTGCGTGGCAGGCACCAGTCCATACTCCGCCGAGAGGCCATAGACCGCAAGATCCTGCACAAACAGCGGTTGTGTTCGCTGGAAGCTACGCAGCACCCGCCAGAGCGGGCCATCGTAGCGTTCAAGCGCTGGAACCGGCTCTACCGGGCCACGCTTCCGCGCTGAACACTTCAGGATAAGCAATCGCACGGCGTTAATCCCCCCCAAGCGGGTGAAACGAAATATCGCGGTCGTAGGTATCAATGCCCTC
>CAKZQX010000393.1 GCA_937141995.1 uncultured Chloroflexaceae bacterium
CGCCAGACCCCGGCAACCTGGTGCAGGTCCAGGTTAAACTGTTCCGCCGCACGCAGGATCTCAAAACCCTCGGCGTAGGCCTGCATCATGCCATACTCGATGCCGTTGTGAACCATCTTGACGAAGTGGCCCGCGCCGACTGGCCCGACATGCCCATAGCCGCCCTCCGCCGGGGCCAGGGTGCGGAAGGCCGGTTCCAGCCGCGCGATGACCTCCGGGTCGCCGCCCACCATCAGCGAGAAGCCCAACTCCAGCCCCCACACCCCGCCCGATGTGCCCTGGTCCACGTAGAAGATGCCATGCTCCTGGAGCATCTCCGCGCGCCGCAGGTCGTCGTGGTAGTTGGTATTGCCGCTGTCGATAATCGCATCGCCCTGGGAGAGCAGCGGGACCAGTTCGTTGATGATCTGATCGGTGATGTTGCCCGCCGGCAGCGAGATCCAGATTGCGCGGGGTGGGGCCAGTTTGCTGACCAGTTCCGGCACGCTGTAGGCCGCGATTGCGCCATGCTGCTCCATCTCCTGGATGGGACCATGGCTGCGGTTGGTGACAACTACCTCGTGGCCGCCGCGCAGCAGCCGCTGCACCATCCCTGCGCCCATCCGTCCCAGGCCAATCATTCCGACTTGCATGACCTATGCCTCTCTATTGCAAAAAAGATAAGGTTCCAGACTTTATATCAGGAAAGCACCTGGACCTGATAGGGCTTTATGAACTTTTAAAAATAATCCGGATATGCCATCCTGGAGTCCCGGCTTCAGCCGGTTGAATGTCTGCCGGGGCCGTGGTCTCCCGGCATTGCGGTATGTGCTGGTATGCTGCCTGCTCCGGCTGTAGTTCACAGCAAGCTCGGGTTTAGCCGAGGAAACGTCTGGTCCGGCTGAAGCCGGGATTCCAGATCTAATGATGTCCGGATTAAAATTCAAGGTTCATCAAGACCTGTCAAGTCTTTATTGGCTTCTCTACCACCAATTCTACCGCATCTACCCCATGGCCTATGCCGGCATCTCTTCCAGGGGTTCCGGCTGTTCCGCCGGCAGTTGCCGGCGCTTGGTGGCGATGCCCGCCATCAGCGACTCGAATGACTGTGCGAAGGCCGCCACGCCCTCGTCAAGCAGCGTATCCGTGATGGCTTCCAGATCGATCCCGGCGTCGGCCAGGCGGTCGAGATGCGCGCGGGCTTCGTCCAGGTGCTGTTCCAGCGTCGCCGCCACGCTGCCATGATCGAGAAACAGGTCCAGCGCCGCCGGGGGCATGGTGTTTACCGTATCCGGCCCGATCAGATTATCCACATAGAGCGTATCGGAATAGTCCGGGTTTTTTACACCTGTGCTGGCCCAGAGTGGCCGCTGCACCCGCGCGCCCCGTGCCGCCAGCACCTGCCGGCGGGGGCTATTGACGCTCTCCCGGAAATGGGCATAGGCAACTTTCGCGTTGGCAATCCCGGCCATGCCCGCCAGGTCCGTCCGCCCGCGCTGCGTTAGCGCCTGGTCCACGCTGCTATCGACCCGGCTCACAAAGAAGGAGGCCACCGACGCCACCCGGGCCGGGTCGCCGCCCTGCTCGATCAGCAACTCCAGCCCGCGCATGTAGGCCTCCAGCACCGCCTGATACTGCTTGACCGCAAAGATCAGCGTGACATTGACATTGATGCCGGCGGCAATGGTCGCGGTGATCGCGGGTATACCGGCGGGGGTTGCCGGGATCTTGATCATGACGTTGGGCCGATCCAGCGCCGCAAACAGCCGCTGCGCCTCGGCAATGGTGCCCGCGGTGTTGTGCGCCAGCGCGGGGCTGACCTCCAGGCTGACATAGCCGTCCGCGCCGTCGGTGCGGGTGTAGACCGGACGCAGCAGGTCGGCCGTGTGGCGGATGTCGTCCAGAACCAGCGCTTCATAGACCGCGCCGACAGGTTGCCCGGCGGGGATGCGGCGCAGATCGGCGTCATAGTCGCTGCTGCCTACGATGGCCTTCTCAAAGATGGTCGGATTGGAGGTGACGCCGGTCACGCCCTGTTCGATCAACGCCTGCAGATCGCCCTGTTCCAACAGCGCCCGGCGGATATTGTCATACCAGATGGACTGGCCCAGTTGGTTTACCTCGTGTAGCCTGGTCATGGTTTGCTTCTCCCTCGCAGCTAAGGGGGCGTGTTCGGTTGGCACAAAGCTCTGCCGGAACCCGCCCCCGATTCATGTCTCTTACACGACTTATGCGGTGGGCATTCAAATCAGGCATGTGCCTGCATGAACGGCCCGATTCGCCTGCGGCAGCATGGTACGCTTTTTTCTTTTCCACAAACATTTGCACAGAGTGCAAATGTTTGTGAAAAAGCATGGAATCTGCCGTCGGGTCAGTGATCGCGTAAGTCCTATTATTTGAAAAGTACTGCCGTTATTCCGTCACCGTTGTGCCCAACTGCTCCTTCACCGCCGTGATCAGCCGCTCTGGAGTGAACCCGAATTTGTGCTGCAACTCCTTCAGCGGAGCCGATGCGCCGAAGGTCTGCATACCGATACTCTGGCCGCTTTCACCGACATAGCGTGACCAGCCCAGCGTGGCGGCCTGCTCCACCGAGACCCGCGCCTTGATCGCGGGTGG
Source organism: uncultured Chloroflexaceae bacterium (assembly GCA_937141995.1). GTDB lineage: Bacteria > Chloroflexota > Chloroflexia > Chloroflexales > Chloroflexaceae > CAKZQX01. The sequence goes on from CAKZQX010000393.1 coordinate 2,599, forward strand.
CAACACCTGGTCGCGGTACTCCTGGCTCTGCTGCTCAAACAACTCCATCGACGGCATGCTGACCACGCGGGTTTTGATGCCCTCGGACTTGAGTTGCTCGTGGGCCGCCACACAGAGCGCCACTTCGCTACCGCTGGCAAGCATAATCGCCTCCGGCTGACCATCGTCCGGGTCGGCCAGAATGTACGCGCCCTGCGCCAGACCGGACGCCGCCGCATAGCGCGAGCGGTCCAGGGTGGGGATGGGCTGCCGCGTCAGCACCAGCGCCACCGGCTTGTGGCGGAACTGTATAATCACCTTCCATGCTTCGACCACCTCGTTGGCATCGGCCGGGCGCAGCGTTGTCAGGCCGGGGATCGCCCGCAGCGAAGCCAACTGCTCGACCGGCTGGTGGGTCGGGCCATCCTCGCCCACGCCAATCGAGTCGTGGGTGAAAATATAGATCGCCGGTAGCTCCATCAGCGCGCTCAGGCGAATGGCCGGGCGGGCATAGTCGCTAAAGATCAGGAAGGTCGAGCCGTAGGGCCGCATCTTGCTGAGCGACATGCCATTGAGGATCGCGCCCATCGCATGTTCACGGATGCCAAAGTGCAGGTTGCGCCCGCCATGGTTGGCCGCCGTGAAATCACCCGCGTCGGCGAAGGTCAGGCGGGTCTTGGTCGAGGGGGCCAGGTCCGCCGAGCCCCCGATCAGCCAGGGGATATTCTGTGCCAGGATGCTCAGCGCCTCCCCGGAGGCGTTGCGCCCGGCCATGCCTTTCGCGTCGGCGGGGAAGGTGGGCAGGTTGCGGTCCCAGCCCGCGGGCAGTTGCCGATGCTGCATGCGGTAGAGCTGATCGGCCAGGTCGGGGTAGCGTTGCGCGTATGCCTCAAACCGGGTCATCCACTCATTGCGTAGCCCATGTCCCCGTGCAGCGATGCCCTCGCGGAAGTGGGTCAACACCTCATCGGGGATCAGGAATGTGGCATCCTCCGGCCAGCCATAGTTGCGCTTGGTCAGGCGGATCTCGTCCTCGCCCAGCGGCTCGCCATGGGCGGCGTGGGTATCCTGCTTGTTGGGCGAACCATAGGCGATATGGCTGTCTACGATGATCAGTGTGGGCCGGTCAATCGTGCTGTGGAAGGTGTTGAGCGCACGGTTGAGCATATCCAGGTCGTTGGCATCGCCCACGCGGGTGACATTCCAGCCATAGGCAATAAAGCGGGTGGCGACATCCTCGCTAAAGGCCCAGTCGGTATGCCCCTCAATCGAGATCTTGTTGTTGTCGTAGATCCAGCAGAGGTTCGCCAGCTTCAGATGTCCCGCCAGCGAAGCGGCCTCACTCGATACCCCCTCCATCATATCGCCGTCGCCGCACAGCGCGTACACATTGTAGTTGAACATCTCGAAGTCGGCGCGGTTAAAGTAGGCCGCCATCCAGTGGCTCGCCAGCGCCATGCCGACACTGTTGGCGACGCCCTGACCGAGCGGGCCGGTGGTCGTCTCCACGCCGGAGGTCCAGCGATACTCCGGGTGGCCGGGCGCTTTGCTGTCCAGTTGCCGGAAGCATTTGATATCCTCGAGCGTGACTGACAGTTTGCCCAGGACTTCATACTTGGGGTTGACCGCTTTGACCTGCGTCAGATGCAGCATGGCGTAGAGCAGCATCGAGGCATGCCCCACCGAGAGCACAAAGCGGTCACGGTTGGGCCAGATCGGATCTTCCGGGTCAAACCGTAAAAAGTTTTGCCAGAGCGCATATACTACCGGAGCCAGGGCCATGGCGGTGCCGGGATGTCCGGAATTAGCCGCCTGAACTGCATCAATCGAGAGCGTGCGAATGGTATTGATACTAAGCTGATCAATGCGCTTGTGATATTCTTGCATCTTTTACTCCTTGCAAAGGATTACGGCGTTAGCCGTTCCTTGAGTGACACAGGTTCTACAGTCGATTCCAGTCTGATATCAGGTTAGCGTGCTGTCTTCGCCTGCGGCAGCGTGGTACCTCTTTTATCTCAGAGACTGTCTGAAAAGATGATTCGCGTCGGTCCCACGGCATGCTGGGTGCCCTACGACACCGGACAGCGCAGCGCCCCAGGAGTCCCGGCTTCAGCCGGTTCCGGCCACACACCGGCTGAAGCCGGGACTCCTGCTCTGGGGCCATAGCCCCATGACCAACCCTTTTCAGACAGTCTCTCACGCATCAAACTGGCTAACTCCTCTGGTGTGAAGTTTCGCGCAACAATTCGTGGTTTTGGTCCCGGGTCAGGAATATTCTTATCAGGGCCGGCATCGTCATATCGCTGTTTCGCTACGCGCCGGTGCGCGATCTGCTCTCGTTCGTAAGCGATAAGTTGCTGAGAAAGTACGCGCACAATGGGGCTTTTTCCTTCACTGCTCTCCATTGCCAGCAGCACATAAAGGCAGAGATTCTCATACCATCCCCGCTGCATCTCGATCCGTGCCTTTCCATGATTTGCGCCATACGGCCGCCAGTCTGATGCAAGCTGCCGGTGTGCCGTTGCGGGTTGTCTCTGAATTGCTGGGCCATGCCGATACCGAGGTCACGCAGCCGGTGTACACGCATGCGCTGGATGCGGAAAAGAGCCGGGCGACGGCG
>CAKZQX010000394.1 GCA_937141995.1 uncultured Chloroflexaceae bacterium
CGTTATTCCCGTTTCGATTGAACTGTTGAACTGTCGTCAGTAGCATGGCATACCCGGCGCTCAAACGCAATAAACCCGGTATGGGCCACGCTGTAGAGCCCGATCGCCACCGTGATATGCAGCAAATCCCGCAGGAGTGTAGGATATGCTACATCCGGCACGAGAGGAATGGACGCTGCTCACTTCGTACGCATGGTAGTTGTGTCTGCCGGAGTGAGACAGTATACTATGTCTACCAAAGCGATCAGGAGAACACGCGATGTATGTATCAATGCTCTGGCGAACCCTGTTGGTATGCATGCTTGCCGGTGTCGGCATGCAAGCATGTGGCGGCGCGGTTACTCCCGCTGCCCCCATTGATGTCCCGGATGGCCCGGCACTGCTCTTCTTCTTCACCGACCCATGACCACCTTGAGCGGAAACCGCGCCCATCGTGGATGGGATTGAGCAGCAGTATGGCGATCAGTTGAATATCGTGCGGCTGGATTTCACCAGCGCGCGCGGTCAGGCGCTGGCGGCACGTTACCGGGTAAGTGGTCACCCCACCATTGTGCTCCTCGACGACGCTGGACGGGTGCAGACGCGGATTTTCGGTGTCCCGCAGTCGGAGCGCTTGCAAGCTGCAGTACAAACGGTGCTGGCTGGGAAATGAGAGATAAGGATAGAGACGATGGCCCATGTCCTGGTGGTGGATGATGAACCCAATATGCGCTGGGTGTTGCAAGAAGCGCTGTCTAAAGCGGGACACACGCCCCACGCTGTTGCAGCGGGACCGGAAGCGCTGGCCCTGCTGTCAACCACCCCGATTGATCTGGTCATCCTGGATCTAAAGCTGAAGGGCATGGATGGGCTGGCGACATTGCGTACGCTCCATCAGCGCTGGCCGGAGGTGGTGGTGATCATCCTGACGGCGTATGGCACGGTGGCAACCGCAGTTGAGGCGCTACAAAGCGGTGCGGCCGACTACCTGCGCAAGCCGTTTGATGTAGAGGAAGTCCTGTTCAAAATCAACCGCGCCCTCGAGCGGCAGGCCTTGCAGCACGAGGTGCAGCGTCTGCGGAGTAACCAGCCGTCGCTCCTGCCTGGTTCGCACCCGGCGTGGCAGCGCACCGTGGAAACAGCAACGCACACGGTCGCCCAGGGGTTTGATCTCCATCTGATTGGTCCGGCCGGCAGCGGGCGGGCAACCATTGCCCGTTATGCCCATGCAGCCGCACCCCGCCGGCAGGCTCCCCTGGTTGAACTTGACCTGGATACCTTGCCGGCGGCACAGCAGGTGCGTATGCTGGCAGGTACCCCGACCCAGGGCGGCGCATGGGCCCAGGCCGGACAGGGCACTCTGCTGCTACGGCATATCACCGCGCTCAGTCCTGATGGTGCGGTAGCCCTGGCCCGGCTAACGGAACAACGCTTGGAGCAGCAGCGCGGGCCGGTGCTCATCGTAACCGGGTCGGGTGATGCGCTGCTGCCGGAATTGCGCAACTGGTCCGGTGTGGAAGTGCCAGTGCCGCCACTCCGTGACCATCTGGATGACCTGTTGCTGCTGGCCCAATCCTGGCTGGGCACAGTCGCTATTACCCCTGCCGTTTCGCAGATACTGCACACCTATCCCTGGCCCGGCAACATCGCCGAGTTGCGCGGCGTGCTGGAGCGGGCGGCAACACTGGCCCAGGGTGCGCCGATTGAAGAACGGCATCTGCCGACCAGAGTACGGGCCACCCCACTGCCCGACGAGCCGGTGCGCCTGCCCCCAGAGGGACTGCAACTAGAAGCGGTGGAAGTGGCACTGCTGCGGCAGGCCCTTGCGCAGGCGGGCGGTAACAAATCGCGGGCGGCGGAACTGCTCGGCCTAACCCGTCACACGCTGCTCTACCGGCTGGAGAAGTACCAGATCGGGGAGGGATAACCTATTGCATCTAGTGCTCTCAAGCGTGTGGACCAGTGATACACTGTTAACATAGCCCGAACGAATACCCTGAGACATAACGTTCAAACGTTCGAACCTTCGTCAATGACAGGAGTTATGCGGTGGGAATTTGGACCACGAACAATACGACATGCGCGAAAACCGCGAAACGGCCAATGCTGACATGGAACAGATGATCCCGCGTTTGGTGGGGGATATCGCCTCCAGCAGGGTGAAAAAGATAAAATACATGCTGCCGCAGGCGAGTCGGGCTTTCATCTGACAAACGTCTGGTTTAATGACCCAGCGCATAACTCCTGTCATTGACACGCGTTACGCGGTCTTCTCCCTTGGAAGTAGATATCGCCTCCGGCAGGGCGGAATAGGACATCCTTTTTGACGGAAATTTTGCACAAAGTGCAAAATTTCCGTCAAAAAGGATACAGAACGTACCACGCTGCCGCAGGCGAAGCCAGCGTTCGGGTCTGGCACGCGGCCGAAACAGTCCGCACCGCGTAATGCGTCTCATTGACACGCGTTACGCGGTGGGTCACGCAAAAGGCATTTTCGCCTCCGGCAGGGCGGAAGACTCCATTTTGTCACAAAAGATGTTGCACTTTGTGCAACATCTTTTGTGACAAAGGTAAAACGAGCACCATGCTGCCGCAGGCGATTCGACCTTTCATCTTGTCAAACGTGCAGTTTGAACGCCCACCGTGTAACTTCTGTCAATAATATAACTCACCTTACGCACCAAGGTTTGACGTAGTGTGGTAGAGTTGGAAGTATGACAAACGATGAGATCCTCGACCTGTATAGCGACTATTTGATAAGCTCGTTCGGCCAGACCACGGCGACGGGCGTGTCGGCGTTGCGCGACGGGCAGATCAGCCATGACCGCATCCGCCGCTTTCTTGCCGGCTCCGTTCGTACGTCGTCCGACCTGTGGCAGCGGGTCAAGCCGTACGTTCGTGCCGTTGAGCGCGAGAATGGTGTGCTGATCCTCGACGACAGTGTTGCCGAAAAGCCCTATACTGACGAGAACGATATTGTCTGTTGGCATTATGACCACTCGAAAGACCGAATGGTGAAAGGGGTGAACTTCCTTACGGCGTTATATCACTGCCAAGACGTGTTGTTTCCTGTTGGTGTCACGCTTATTGCAAAAACCGAGCACTACACCGACAAGAAAGATGGTAACCAGAAACGGCGCTCCCCCGTTGCAAAGAATGTGTATGTTCGAGCGATGGTTCAGCAGGCGGTTCGCAACCAGATGGCCTTTCGGTATGTGTTGAACGATGTTTGGTTTGCCTCAGCCGAGAATATGCGCTTTATCACACTGACTGTGGAGAAAGAGTTCGTCATGCCGCTCAAGAGTAATCGCAAGATTGCGCTGAGTGTGGCAGATAAAAAGCAGGGTCGCTACGTGCAACTGGGTATAGTGGACCTGAAACCACACACCGTTCGTGAGATTCACCTCGAAGGGGTCGCGTTTCCGCTCCTTCTGGTGAAGCACGTCTTCGTAAACGAAGACGGAAGCACGGGTGTGTTGTATTTGGTGACCAGTGATACCAGCCTCACGTGGGGCGATATCACCGCAAGCTATCGTAAACGATGGAACGTGGAGCCGTACCATAAGTCGCTGAAGCAGAACGCCTCCCTCGAACGCTCGCCAACGCATACCGTCACCACACAAACCAACCATTTCTTCGCAGCACGTGCAGGCTACATCAAGCTTGAACGGCTAAAAATGAAGACCAAGCTCAACCACTTTGCGCTCAAGGCCAAGCTGTATGCTCAGGCGCTACGAAGTGCGTTCGACTCGCTTCAAGAACTTCAGGCTACCTCATAGGCGTAGTGTGCGCCGTACAAGTGTTCGATGTGTACATTTGTACGGCGTAAGGTGAGTAATATAAGAAAGCAACATACATATAGCAGTCCTAAACTGGTTGTAAAGTTATCCATACATATGGAGCTTCTCAAAA
>CAKZQX010000395.1 GCA_937141995.1 uncultured Chloroflexaceae bacterium
GCCGCCGCCGAGGGATACGAAGCCCGGCTGGACGCCGCCCTGCACACTGCCCAGGCCATCGCCGACGAAGACGCCGATTACTGCCGCCGCATCGGCGAGCACGCGCTGGCGCTCCTCCGGATCTTCACCACGTACCGCCGTGGTGACACAGGTATTGAGATGCCGCTCAAGGATCATCCGGTTGACCCCGTCAATTGCCCGCTGGATCGCTTTGGTCTGCCGGATCAGGTCGATGCAGTAGGCTTCGTCCTCGACCATACGCTGAACACCGCGTACATGGCCCTCAATGGTTTTGAGACGTGTCAGCAGCTTCTGGGTATGCTCAGTCATAGGATCGTCCCATTGTTCCTTCTGTTAACCCCCCCCAGGGGGGGTGGGTGAGATACAGATAGTGTAGCAGATTGCCGGCCCATGTGTCAAGTACGAAATAGAGTACGGCAGCCATGCCCCCAGGTTCATGGCGGTTGACACGCCTGCGGCTTTGCTGTACCATACGCCCCACGATAGACCGGAGATTCGTTATGGTAAGAGCAGGGTGCGCTGCCGGTAACCTGAGTGCCGGCGCAGAACCAGGCGTAAGGGATGGCATATGCAAGATTCTGTCGAACAGTTCCTGGCGTATATGACGAGTGAGCGTGGGCTGGCGACCAATACCACCGCCGCGTACCGCACCGATCTGGATCAACTGGGTGTGTTTCTACGCGAACGGGGTGTGGGAAGCTGGGTTGAGACCAGCAACGATGATATGCTGGCCTTTATGCTCTACCTGCGCGAACGGCGCTATGCCAACTCGACGGTTGCCCGGCGTACTGCGGCGATCAAGGCGTTTTTTAATTATCTTCATCGGGAAAAGAAGATTGAAACCGACCCGACCGAACAGATCGACTCACCCAAGGTTGATCGCTTTCCCCCCCGCGCTATTTCTCCGCACCTGGTAGACGAACTGCTGGAACTGCCGCTACGCTCCTCCTCACCCGAAGGTTTGCGCGATAAAGCCATGCTGGAACTGCTCTATGCCACAGGTGTGCGCGTGAGCGAACTGGTTGCCCTGAATCTGCTCGATGTCAGTCTGGAAGACGGCACGGTTCATTGCCAGGGCAAGGGCGAACGCCGACGCCTGCTGCCAATCAATGGCACGGCCGGCACTTCGCTGGAGGAGTATCTAGATATCGGGCGCTCGCAACTGGCGCGCAGCAGTGCCCAGAAGACCGATGCGCTTTTCTTGAACCACCGGGGCAAGCGGTTGACCCGCCAGGGTTTCTGGCTGATCCTCAAGGGGTATGCCGAGGAACTGGGGCAGGATGATCTGACGCCGCATACGTTGCGTCACTCATTTGCCGCGCATAAGTTGAGCAATGGGGCCGATCTACGAGAGGTGCAAGAACTGCTGGGGCATGCCTCGCTCTCCACGACCCAGATCTACACCCTGCTTTCCAATGTTCCTGATAGCGAAGCGGCCCGCAAACAACTGACACAGCAATCATCCAATGGTGCCGATCCATCCTCCGGCACGAATGGGACAACCAACGGGAACCATCCTCACTTCGCAGCGACTGAAGAGAAGTAACCCGCCCCCCAGATCGAAGCAGCGGCGACAAACCAACCGGTGCGCCGCCGCCGGATGTGGGGAGTGCCGGCATGTTGTACCGAACGTGATGTCACACCAGAGTGTGTGAATTTGTCGCACTGTTGCATCGCTGTGCGCAGCATGCTATACTGCCCACCATACGGCGATGAACCAGAGGAGTACCCGGCAGCCGGTCTGCAGCGAGTCAGGGAGGGTGGAAGCCTGACGGCAGGGCAGCGGGGAAGGGCACTGGGGAGCCGTCTTCTGACGAGTGAGTAGCACGGTAAGCAACACTGCGCTACTAACTGGGGTGGAACCGCGCTTTGCACCGGTAGATGCATTTTCTGCCGTATCATTGCGTCCCCAGGCGATATTTGTCGCCTGGGGACGTTTGTATTTCAGGCAATGTGGTGTGGATATAGTCCAGATATTCAGTATGGCAATATCTGGATTTATTTCTCAACCTTACATCAAACCGAAATGCGTGCAACCTGTAACCTGTAACCTGTAACCTGATAAAGAGGAGGGATGCAATGCCGGCTATGACCATGGATCAGATTGTTTCGCTCTGTAAGCGGCGCGGATTTATTTTCCCCGGCAGCGAGATCTATGGCGGACTCCAGGGCACCTATGACTATGGGCCACTGGGAGTTGAACTCAAAAATAATCTCAAGGCGGCCTGGTGGCGGGCCAATGTCTACGAGCGCGACGACATGGAGGGCATTGATGCCGCGCTCCTGATGAACCGCCTGGTCTGGAAATATTCCGGCCACGAGGAGACGTTTGTCGATCCGCTGATCGACTGCCTGGTCTGTAAAGGCCGCTTCCGGGCCGACAAGCTGAAGGATTCGCGCTGCCTGCTGCATCCGAGTAAGCAACCCGGCGCGTGTGAGGGGCAGTTTACCGAGCCACGCCCCTTCAACATGATGTTCAAGACGCAGGTCGGCCCGGTGGCCGACTCCGATTCATTTGCCTACCTGCGCCCGGAGACCGCCCAGGGCATCTTTGTGAACTTTGCCAATGTGCTGGCGACAACCAGCCGTAAACTGCCCTTTGGGATTGCGCAGATCGGCAAGGCATTCCGCAATGAGATCAACCCGCGCAACTTTATTTTCCGGGTGCGTGAGTTTGAGCAGATGGAGATCGAATATTTTGTAAAGCCGGGGGAAGAAGATGCCTGGCACCAGCGCTGGCTGGATGATCGACTGGCCTGGTGGCGCAGCCTGGGGTTGAGCAGCGACAACCTGCAGGTCTACGACACGCCGCCGGAGGAACTGGCGCACTACTCCAAGGCGACCTATGACCTGATGTACCGCTTCCCAATCGGCTTTGAGGAGCTTGAAGGGATTGCCAGCCGCACCGACTATGACCTCGGCTCCCACTCGAAAGATCAGGCGCGGCTGGACCTGACGGCGCGGGTGATGGAAAACAGCGACAGCACCGAGCGGCTGACCTATTTTGACCAGGAAACGCGACAGCATCTGGTGCCGTTTGTGATCGAACCATCGGCGGGGGTTGACCGGGGCGTGTTGGCGCTGTTGACTGAGGGCTACGACGAACAGCAGGTCAAGGAGCTAAAAGAGGAGCGCCGGCAGGCGGTGAGCGAAGCGCTGACGGCCTTTCTCAAGAGCGTTGATCGTAGCGATAAACTCTCGCCGGAGCAGCGTGACGAGATCGTCGCCTATGGGCAGGAGATCAGCCACAACCTGCCGGCCGCGCTGCCGCAGGTGCAGGCGCTGCTCGACATGCCCGGCGTACGCAGCATCGATCTGAGTAAGAAACTGCGCGGGCAGGCCGAACCGGCCATCGACGAGGCGTTCCGCACGGTGCTGCATCTGAAACCGGCCCTCGCGCCGATTAAGGCAGCGGTCATGCCACTCAAGCGCAACAACGACGAGATCGTCGCCACCGCCCGCCAGATCCGCAAAGATCTGCAGGCCGACGGGAGCATGCGCACGGTCTATGATGATACCGGTGCAATCGGGAAGCTCTACCGGCGGCAGGACGAGATCGGGACGCCCTTCTGCATCACTGTCGATTTTGACACGCTGGGGCAGGGCAAAGACCCGGCGCTTAAGGATACGGTGACGGTGCGCGACCGTGACAGCATGGACCAGGACCGCGTGCCGATCAAGGAACTGCGAGAATACCTGTCTGAACGTATGCGTTAATGCATCAGAACCGAGAACCGAAAACTGAGAACCGATGCATAGCGTGGGAACGTGTAGGGGCGAAAAATATTTCGCCCCTACTTTTTATAGATCAGAAAAACCCCTAACCCCTAACCCCTAACCCCTAACCCCTAACCCCTAACCCCTAACCCC
>CAKZQX010000396.1 GCA_937141995.1 uncultured Chloroflexaceae bacterium
TGGCGCAGGGCACCCCGCATGCCGTGGGACCGCCGCGCATCAGCTTTTCAGACAGGCTCTTAGTGCTGAGGTTTTTATGAAAGTTGTTTTAACTATTCACCATTTCCCTCCTAACTATCGTGCCGGTGCCGAAATTTATACATTCCGATTGGCCGGTTGGCTCATTCGACATGGACACACAGTAGAGGTGGTCTGTGTTGAGTCGATTACGCATGGAGAGAATAGTGACATTGAATGTATGCATGAAATATATGAAGGTGTTTCAGTGTGGCGTTTATATTTTAATCTTGAGCAGACGTCTAATCCTTTTTATTATGGTTTTGACAATCCTGAGATTGGTGTCTGGTTTACTGAATTTTTACAGCGAGAACGTCCAGACATTGTACATATTAACAGTTGTTATTTGCTCTCAGTTAGTACGATTAATGCAGTAAAACAACTGTTACTGCCACTTATTGTTACGTTGCATGATTTCTGGTTTGTATGTCCGCGAATCACGTTGCTCAAGCCGACAGGTAAGCTGTGCAGTGTTCCAGATAATCCAGCAGAATGTGCCTGGTGTCTGGCAACTGAAAAGCGTCGCTTTCGTTGGATCGAAAAGAGATCAAGCCAAACTGCAAGTATTCTGGCTCATACATTTCTTGTATCTCAGCCAGTCAATCATTGGCTAGGGATTTATCCTGACACAAATGCGATACTTGAGCGTCGAAAGATATTAATAGATGCGCTGAGGCAAGCAGATTTGATTTTGTCTCCATCTGAGTTCCTGCGCAATGTTTTTATTAAACAGGGTATTGCTCCTGATAAGATTGTGTACTCCCGATTAGGGTTAGACACCAGTCACTGGATAGTTCCGGAAGAGATGCAACGTGAGCAATCTGATGATCTGCATATTACCTATATTGGACAAATTGCCCCACACAAGGGTGTCCATCTGTTAATAAATGCCTTTAAAAAGCTTGATTTCTCCAGACGGAACGCTCGATTAAAAATATATGGTGACCTGACTGTTTTTTTTAAATACACAGTATCGCTGCAAAAAGAAGCGAAGGGAATTACTTCTATTGAGTTTGCCGGTCGATTTGAGAATTATCGGGTTGCAGAGATTTTTAATCAAACAGACGTTGCTGTTGTTCCGTCAATCTGGTACGAAAATTCTCCTATAGCTATTATGGAGTCATTAACAACCGGAACGCCTGTCGTTACCGCTGATCTAGGCGGGATGCCTGAACTGGTCAAACACGATGTGAATGGACTACTTTTTGAAGCAGGAAGTTCTGATGATCTGGCAAGACAATTACAGCGGTTACTTGACACCCCGACTTTAGTAGCTTCTCTGGCAGCAAATGCACGTCCCGTACGGTTGATCGATGATGAAATGGTACAAATCGTTTCACTGTATGAACGTTTTCAGCTTTCTAAAATTGGCCCCTTTATCAAGACCACATGATCGCCAAAATAAGTAAACTGTTTCTGCCTGCTCCCGGCTGCTGTCGGCCCTGCCCTGCGCAGTCAGGCGACCCCCAGCAGGCCGAGTCGAGACCAGCGATGTCTGGCAATTCCGCTTCGTCGCAGGTGGTCTTGACCGGTCTGCGAGACTGGGACTAACCCATCTCCCCGCTTTTTGTGCAAAATGTCTAATGCAAAGAAACTTGCATAAGAATATTATAAATAAAGATATCTCAAAAACGGTTTACCTGTTCGCATAATATAATGGTTGGCGTATGTCGTGAATGTGCCGGCGGCGCGATCACGCGGCATGCGTCCGGTTGCTGTATGCATCCGGTGTGCTGTCGCCGGGTAGCCCTGCACAGAAACGGCGCTGAAGTGACAATGCTGGAGAGTGAGAATATGTCTGATCCGACCGGAACGCTGCTCGTTGTTGATGATAGCCACCTCAACCGCGTGCGCCTCTCCTACAGCCTGAACCAGCAGGGCTATACCGTCGTGCAGGCGGAGAACGGCCGGCAGGCACTGACGATGCTACGGCAGCAGCCCTACGATCTGGTGCTGCTGGATATTATGATGCCGGAGATGGATGGTGCGGAGATGCTCCGCCGGATGAAGGCTGATCCGGCGCTGCGCAACCTCCCCGTGATTGTGGTTTCTGCCCGCGACGATATGGCCTGCGTGGTCCAGTGTATCGAGCTGGGGGCCGAGGATTACCTGACGAAACCGTTCGACCCGGTGCTGCTGCGGGCGCGGATTAGTGCCAGCCTGGAGAAGAAGCGGCTGCGCGATAACGAACAGGCCTACCTGGAGCAGGTAGCCCGTGTGACCGCCGCCGCCGCCGCGGTCGAAGCCGGTACCTTCGATGTCTCCAGCCTGGATGCTGTGGCCCGCCGCCCCGACGACCTGGGCCAGATGGCGCGGGTATTTCAGCAGATGGCCCGCCAGGTGTTTACCCGCGAGCAGCAGTTACGCCGACAGGTCAACAGCCTGCAGATCGAGGTTGACCAGGCCCGGATGCGCCGGCAGGCCGCCGAGATTACGGAAACCAGTTACTTCAAAGACTTGCAGCAGCAGGCCCAACTGTTGCGTGATGAGATGAGTCAGGAACATGAAACGTGAGGCGTGAAACGTGAAACGTTCCAACGTGCTAACGTGCTAACGCTTCAACGTCCAACGTTCTAACGCTCGCAGGAGACGTTATGGCAAAAATTATATCAATTCACTCCTTCCGGGGAGGTACCGGGAAGTCCAATATCGCCGCGAATATCACCACCCTGCTGGCAGCAGCCGGGCAACGGGTTGCCGTCATCGACACCGATATCCAGTCACCCGGCATCCATAACCTGTTTAACCTGGAGGGCGAGGCGATTACCTACGCGCTGAACGATTATCTCTGGGGGCGCTGTTCGATCCGGCAGGCTACCACGGATGTAACGGCCCGGCTGGAGACGCCCGTCGCCGGGCAGATTTTTCTGATTCCCTCAAGCGTCAAATCGGGGGAGATTGCGCGGATCTTGCGCGAGGGCTGCGATGCGCGCGTGCTGACGGCCGGCCTGCGCAAGGCGGTGGGGG
>CAKZQX010000397.1 GCA_937141995.1 uncultured Chloroflexaceae bacterium
CGGGAAAATCCGTGGGCAGCATGGAGACCAGCGTGGTTAGCGCCTCAATCCCGCCCGCCGACGCACCGACAACCACCAGTTGACGAATTGGTTTCTTCGCTTCAATACTCATTTCTCATCTTCTCTCCGGGCAACTGGTCCGTCTGATCCGGCTGCGCACTATAGAAAGAACAAACGAACAAACGACAAAGAACCAAGCCGTTGTCTGGAAGCAATGCACCGGGCGCATGCGGTTTTCTGTTGCTTTGCTCTGGGTTCTTCTCAGGGATGCTCTTCGCCGCGTGTCGAATGGAGCGGCAAACGATGGAGTAGCAAACGATGGCGCAGCAGGCTGCGCATGCTCCCCAACGTAGGAAGGTACGCTTGCGTATGTCAAGGCAGGCGATGAAAAAACTTTGATAGTTCGATTATACCACGCCCCGGTGCGGGGAACAATCGGGGAAGTTGTTCAGGGCTACAACAATGTCCTGTACCATGCTCGTCGTGCCGCCTGATGAATATGGCGTGGGGCCGAATGGCGTTCGCGCCAACCCGGCTCCGGCGTTGGAGGCCCGGCTTTAGCCGGTCTGCGGCCGTTCACCGCTGGAGACAGCGCTGGCCGGCGGCGACGACCCGAGTTGGAGTCCCGGCTTTAGCCGGTCTGCGGCCGTTCACCGGCTGAAGCCGGGCCTCCGGGAGCGCTGTCCGGATGGATGTTTCAAAGTGCATCAGCCGGAGCAAGTGCGCCGCCGACATGGTGTATCATGGAAGCCGAAGATCAGCCGGCGTACGCCATCCAGGGCAGAGGAGGCACACCAATGGATACCCCGACCGCGGAACGGGACGACTATGACCATCCCTGGAAGCAGGTGCTGGAACACTACCTGGCCCCCTTCCTGGCCTTCTGCTTTCCGGCGGCCCACGCGGGCATCGACTGGTCGCGGGGCTACGTCTTTCTGGATACGGAGTTGCAGCAGATCACCCGCGATGCCGAGTTGACCGGCCGCCACGTCGATAAACTGGTCAAGGTCTGGAAGTTCGGCGGGGAAGAGACCTGGCTGCTGATTCACATCGAAATTCAGAGCCAGGAAGACCCGAACTTTGCCGAGCGGATGTTCATCTACTACTACCGCATCTACGACCGCTACCGGCGGCCCATCGAGAGCCTGGCCATCCTGGGGGACGAACGCGCGGGATGGCGCCCGACGCAGTTCCAGACGCCGCTGGTGTGGGAGACGGCGCTGAACTTCCGCTTTCGCAGCGTGAAACTGCTGGACTATCAACCGTGGGAACAGTTGGAGGCGAGTACCAATCCCTTTGCCACGGTGGTGATGGCCCACCTGAAGACCATGGAAACCAGGCACGACAGCGAGGGACGGCTGCGGTGGAAGCTGACGCTGATCCGGCGGCTGTACGAACAGGGGCTGAGCCGTGACGATATCCTGCGGCTCTTTCACTTCCTGGACTGGCTGATGTGGCTGCCGGAAGAACTCACCGACCGCTTCTGGCAGACCCTGCAAACCTATGAGGAGGAACACCAGATGGCCTACGTCACCAGTGTGGAACGGCTCGGCATCAAAAAAGGCCGCGCCGAAGGCCGCGTCGAAGGCATGCACGAGGAACGCTTAACACTGATCCAGCGACAGTTGACGCGCCGCTGCGGGGAACTGGCCCCGGCAACCGTCGCCCAGATCGAGCACCTGTCGATGGACCAGTTGGGAGCATTGGCCGAGGCCCTACTCGACTTCAGCGACGTCGATGACCTGCACGCCTGGTTGCAGGCGCTTCCGCCGGCGGAGTAACGGCCCCGCGCGGTTGCAAACCGCGCCTGCAATCTACGTGGCGTTTGGATAAAAACTACGGGCATGCCCGGATAGTCGGAACCGGGCATCATCCGGTAAACTGAGGGCAAGAGAAGAGCGGAGATTCGCACGGGGGCAGGAATAGCACATTCCTGCCCCTTCCGCATGCGCCGGGCATGCGCGGCCTATGAGCGGCTTCCGTAGAGCGGCCTACGAGAATCCCCCGCAAACCTCCGTGAATCTACGGATAGTATTTTGGAGAGGTAATGGTTAAACTGGAGTTACGGGGAGGAGTGAACGTCATCCATATGCGGGGCAGGATTTACGAAGAAATCTCCTCCTGCCCTGTCCCCGTTCTTGTCGCACATTCAATTCCTCTCTACCAGACCAGTATCACGGCCTTCAATCTCGGTAAAGGAAATCTAATGCTGCAACCCATTATTATGTTCGTTGCAGACGACACTGATATCTTCACAGTTTTAGGCGAAGTGCTGGATTGTCGTGCCTATTCGGTGATCTACTACACCGCGCAGCATTTGCGCGAAGCAACCATATGGCATGGCTGGGCCCATGTCGCGGCGGTTGATCTGCGGGGTATCGCGCTGGAGCAGGTAGCACAACTGCTGCTCCAGTTGCGGCAGTTCCAATTCAGCCGGACAATTCCGGTCTTTATCTGCTCGGACGGCATATATTGTCCTACAGTCTGCGAATCGTTATGCCGGTCCGCGCAGCATGGGGGCACGACGCTGCTGGAGCCGCCGGCCACGTCCGTCCGCTTGCTGAATGGCATTCAGCAGCGGCTGCACCATCTGCCGGTTTAGGATCAGGACCGTTCAGATAAACTTGCGCAAAGGCGTAAAGCTGCTTTACACGCGATCATTATCCCGTCGTTCTCGCTGGGAGAACGGTGAGAGAATAGTCCAGATGTGCCCTCCGGGAGTCCCGGCTTTCGCCGGCGGAATGCCGGCGGGCAAAGCCTGATCCGGCTGAAGCCGGGACATGCACCACCGTACGGCTCCGACTTTGGAGTCCCGGCTTCAGCCGGTGTGCGGCCGTTCACCGGCTGAAGCCGGGACTCCTGGAGCAATGTCTGGATTAATGTTTCAAACTGCATAAGCCGGGACTCCTGGAGTGAAGTCCGGGTTGCACGTTCAAACGTTACGCAGCGTACCCTACGGCTGCTCGTCCTGTCATTTGTCACTTTTTTTAAAGAGAGGAGAGAGACTTTGAATGCAATACAAAAGGAAATTGCTATGGCCCTGATTGCTGTTGTCAATGATGATCCCGACTACCTGGAGATGATGCGTGACCTGTTGGAAGACCTGGGCTATCAGGCATTTTTTTGCACCAAGGACAGTGGAGCATATGACGCCATCAAGCAGCACCGGCCCGATCTGATCCTGGCAGATATACGCATGGAACGGCCCGACTCCGGGATTCGCCTGGTGGAACAACTGCGCCAGGACGCGGAAATGCAGGATATTCCGGTGATTGTGGTCACGGCGGATATCTTCTTCATCGAGAGCCATACCGGGTGGGCTCAGGATCATAACTGCGCCATCTTGACTAAACCCTTCCTGATCGAGGATCTGGAGCAGTTGATCAATAAGATGTTGCCGGGTGCGTGATACTGTCCACGCATCGGGCCACGAATACACAAGGGTCGTGATACTGTTACACCAGCGGCCAGAGCGGGGCCAGTAGCCACTCTACCACCCGCCAGTACCAGGGCCGCTGTTCCCACGCTTCGCGCCGGATCTCGCGGGCGCTGGTGCAGTCGCGTGCGAATATCTCCTCCATCTGCGCGGCCAGTTCAGCGTCGAAAAGCTCCACATTAATTTCATTCATCCCGATCATACTCAGGCGATCCAGGTTGGTTGCGCCGATGGTTGACCATTGTCCGTCAATCGTCATCGTCTTGGCGTGCAGCGTCGGGCCGATATAGCCGAAGATGCGGATGCCGCCGCGTAGCAACCGGCCAAACTGGCGGCGACCGATCCAGTCCGGCAAAAAATGGTTCGAGGGCCAGGGGATCAGGATCTGCACATCCACGCCGCGCGCGGCTGCCCGGATCAACTCATTGATGATCGGCGGGTCGGGCGCAAGATAGGCCTGGGTCACGCGGATGCGCTTCTGGGCGCGCTGAATCGCCTGAATATACATATCGCGGATGGGAAAGATTAACTGCAACCGGTCGTTGCAGTAGACCCGAATGTCGGACTGCCATTCACCGTGGGGGAGCGGCAGCGCCGGTAGCTTCCCGCGATAGCTGTTCCAGAAAGCGGCAAAGGCATGTGCCAGATCCAGTGCTGCCGGACCACACAGGCATACCTGGGTATCGCGCCAGGGCTGGTAGAGCGCGCCGATGTTGTAGCCGCCGACAAAGCCGACCTGCCCGTCAACTACCAGGATCTTGCGATGATCGCGCCCCAGGCGGCGCGGATCAAGCAGGTAGCCGGGTTGGTGGCGGATCGAGCTGTAAGGTAGCAGATGCAGCGTGGGCAGAGCGGGGAAGCGCCGGAAGGCCGGGGGCATCATAACATTGCCCATCCAGTCGTAGATAATGTAGACCTGCACGCCGGCGCGGGCGCGGGCAATCAGGGTGTCCTTGAACTGCTGCCCCAGATCATCGGCATGCCAGAGAAAGGTCTCAAACAGGATTGTCTCTTGCGCGGCGTTGATGGCGGCCAGCATATCCCGGAAGAGCGTCGCACCAGTTGTGTAGATCTGCACCTGCGTCGTGCCCAGTTGGGTTGGCGGTGGCTGCAGCGGCGGCAGATGCTCCGGGCGCGCCGGGGCCGGGTAGACCTTCCGCACAATCTTTAAGATGACGATCAGGCCGAGTTGCACCAGGAAGAGCGCGCCGATGACCTTGCGCAAGCCCCGCCAGAGCGTTGTCAGGATAAGTTTCATAGGGAAGAACTGAGAACTGAGAACTGAGAACTGAGAACTGAGAACTGAGAACTGAGAAC
>CAKZQX010000398.1 GCA_937141995.1 uncultured Chloroflexaceae bacterium
TTCAAACGGACCCTTTGTTCCCGATAACGGCGGATTTCGCCTGCGGCAGCGTGGTGCTTTTCCTTCTTTTACACAGGATTTTAGTGCAAAAATCTTGTGTAAAAGAGTGATTTCTTCCGCCCTGCCGGAGGCGAATCGGGCCGGTTGTCCAGACAGACACCTGGTTTGGAACCGACCGCGTAACGCCTGTTATTCACTGCTACTTGGCACGAGTTACGCGGTCGTTGACCCGGTAAGAGCTTCCACCCTGCCGGAGGCGGAAGCTCCTACGTCCGGATTCGTGCCCGTGTAACTTATGTCATATAGTGGTATCATAGAATCACGGTATCCACTGTTGTAATTGAATAGGTGAAATTGGATGACCAGAATTCGCGTGGGAGCCCAGATGCATCCTCAGCACACGACTTATGCCGCATACATTGAGGGCGTGCGGCAGATCGAGGCGCTGGGGGCCGATACCATCTGGAACTGGGACCACTTTTTTCCGCTGTATGGCGACCCGCAGGGAAATCACTTTGAGGGCTGGACGCTGCTGACGGCAATGGCAACACACACCAGCCGGGCCGAGGTTGGTTGCCTGGTGACCTGCAATACCTACCGCAACCCGGCGCTGCTCTCGAATATGGCGAAAACCGTTGATCACATCAGCGGTGGACGGCTGATCCTGGGGCTGGGCGCAGGCTGGTTTGAACGGGACTACAAGGAGTATGGCTACGCGTTTGGCACTGCCGGAAGCCGGCTCAAGGCGTTGCGCGAGGCTATCCCGGTTATTAAGGAGCGCTGGAAGGTTGATGTGCCACCGCCGGTACGCTCCCCTATTCCAATCTGCATTGGTGGCGGTGGCGAGAAGGTTACACTCAAGATCGTTGCCGAGCAGGCTGACATCTGGAATGGCTTTGGTCCGGTGAGCAGCTTCCGGCACAAGAATGAGGTGTTGAACAACTGGTGCCGGGAGGTTGGACGCGATCCCGCAAGCGTTGAGCGCTCGGTATTGATCCAGGCCGGCGAACTGTCCGGTCTGGATGCCTTTGTCGAAGCCGGAGCGAATCATATCATCCTGGGCATGGGCCCACCCTGGCCGCTCGGCGCGGTTGAGCAACTGGTCAACTGGCGCGACTCCCGCGCCTGATTGCGACCGGGTAGCGACGCGCAGATGCGCGTCGCTACGGAAAGAAACCACCCCCGCGACAGGATTGTGCGGACGCGCATCTACGCTTCCCTACCGGAAATCCAGATCGCTTTACTCCATTCTGTGCTAGAATACGGTCTGCATACACACTAAATTGGATACGGTTAAAAATTAACCAGGCATATGCATATTTCACAGGCCACACCGGCCCGGCAGCGTCTGGCGCAGGCCGTGATATCCTGGCCGCTGGTACTGACCGTTTTGCTGATTGGCGGGTTGGCTTTGCTGCCCCGTGTCATCGGGCTGAATGACTTTATCACCACCGACGAGGCGTACCACTGGATCGAACGCACCGAGCGCTTTCACCTGGCGCTGACGGAGCGCAACTGGGCCGACACCCGCATTACCGGGCATCCCGGCGTCACCTTGATGTGGCTGGGCAGCCTGGGCTTGAGCCTGGAGCGCTTCGCGTCGGCGCAGAACTGGGTCAGCCTTACCTCAGAACTGGAGCATCTGGCCTGGCTGCGGCTGCCCGCGGCCCTGCTTCAGGCAGCGCTGGTGCCGGTCGGCTATCTGTTGCTGCGCCGCCTGGTTGCTCCGGCAACCGCCCTGATCGCGGCGCTGCTCTGGGCGACCGCGCCCTACCTGGTTGCGCACGCCCGGCTGCTGCACCTGGACGCCCTGCTGACGACGTTTGTTACCCTCAGCCTGTTGTGCGTGCTGATCGCGGCCCGCGCCGAACATCCACTGCGCTGGTTTGTCGGCGGCGGGCTGCTGGCCGGGCTGGCGCTGCTGACTAAAGGACCGGCGCTGATCCTGCTGCCCATCGCCGGGTTGCTGCTCTTCTGGCAAATTCCGGCAAACAGCCTGCTCCAACGACTGCGGCGCGCGCTCACCTGGTACCTGCTCTGGCTGGGGGTGGCGCTACTCGTGGTGTTTCTGCTCTGGCCGGCGCTCTGGGTAGTGCCCGGGCGTGCCATCGTCAAATACACCGGCGAGATTATCGACAACGGCGGGCGACCCAACGGCGCGGGGCAGTTCTTTCTGGGCCGGACGGTGGACGATCCCGGCCCGCTCTTCTACCCGGTCGCCAATCTCTTCCGCATGACCCCAACAACGCTGATCGGTCTGCTGACCTTGCCTTTGGCGCTCCGGCGGCAGGCATGCGAGCGGCAGGTGCTGCTGGCGCTGGCGGCATTTGTCGCCTTCTGGACGCTGGTGATGACGCTGGGGCCCAAGAAGTTTGACCGTTATGTGCTGCCGACCTGGCCCGCGCTCCTGATCCTGGCCGCTGCCGGGTTGCATGCGCTGGGCAGTTGGGGCGCGGCGCTGCTGCGCTGGTCGCGGCGTTCCGCCGGCGTGCAGAAGATTATCGCTACGACCGGGGCGCTACTGCTGGTCGGGGTGCTGTTGCAGCCCGCGCTGACCTACCATCCGCACTACCTGAGCTACTACAACCCGCTGCTGGGGGGCGGCGCGGCGGCCCAGCGCAACCTGCTGATCGGCTGGGGCGAGGGGATGGGACAGATCGGTGCATACCTGCGCACGCGTCCCGATCTCGAGTATGGGCCGGTGCTGACGGCACTGCCGCGCACGCTGCGGCCCTTCGTGCCGGTTCCGGTCAAGAATGTGCATGAGCTGGACCAGGATACCCAGAACTATGCCGTGGTCTACCTGGAGTCGCTCCAGCGCGGCGCGCATCCAGACATCTATGCGCAGATCCGGCAGACGGTGCCGCTGGCAACCATTACCCTCCACGGGATCGACTATGCGCAGATCCATCAACTGCCCCGGCCCTTTGAACAGCCGATCAATGCGGAGTTTGGCCCGGCGCTGCATCTGCGCGGCATCACCGTGGCCCGTACACCAGACCAGGTGACGGTCATCCCCGCCTGGGATGTGCGCGATAACCTTCCCGCCGACTACAACCTCTTTCTGCATCTGCTCGATGCGCAGGGGCAACGGGTGGCCCAGGTCGATCTGCCCCCCGGCGGCGCGGAGTGGCCCCCGACCAGCGCCTGGCAGCCCGGCCAGCAGATCAGCGTGCCGCTACCGCTACCGCTGCCGGCAGAGTTGCCCGCCGGCGAATATCGGCTGGTGCTAGGGCTCTACGACGCGGCAACGGGTACCCGCCTCACTCCAACCGCCGGCCCCCGCGCCGATCCGTCCCGCGCCGGTCCCGATGCCCTGCTCCTGGAGACGCTGGTGTTTCCCGCCGACCAGAGCTGACAAATGCGTGGGCATCGGTCATGCCGCTTTATAAAGGTTGAACTTCTAATCCAGATAGGCGATCTTCAGGAGACCCGGCTTCAGCCGGATCGGGCTTGCCCGGCAGTAGGCCGCAGTCCCGGCAGGCATGCAACCGGCTAAAGCCGGGACTCCAGGATGGCATATCTGGACTATTTTCTCAAACTTCATCAGGCAGTTATGTTGCCTTAAACCCACCTCAAGGTACTCCACCATAGACTACTGCTACCGATTGTGATACGATGTGCGCAAAGCATCCGCAAGCAGAGTTCTGGTCTCAACCAGGTAAAAGGGACTTCCATGATTACACCGACAACTGTCGTCGCGCTCTCCGCCGAGGCGCTTGACATTCCGCTGCGTGCGCCCTTTGGCATTGCAACCGGCACGCAGGACGTTGCGCACAATATTCTGGTCACGGTCGAGCTGGCCGACGGCACCCGGGGCTATGGCGAGGCGGCCCCCTTCGCGGTGGTCAATGGCGAAACCCAGGAGAGCGCGATGCTGGCACTGCTCGCCATCCGCAGCGGGATCGAGGGCGCGGATGTGCGCGAGTGGCGGCGGATTGCGGCCTGGCTGGAGGAGCATATCGCCAAAGCCGCCAGCGCCCGCTGTGCGGTGGAGACGGCTCTGCTGGATGCGCTGACCCGGCAGGCGGGTATGCCGCTCTGGACCTTCTTTGGCGGCGCGTCTACCCAACTCGAAACCGACATGACCATCACCACCGGCACGGTAGACCAGGCCACCAGCGCCGCACAGGACATCCTGGCGCGCGGGATTCGGATGATCAAGCTCAAAGTCGGCTCCGGCGATACAGCGCTAGATCTGGCGCGCATCACCGCCGTGCATACCGTGGCTCCGGCGGCCCCGTTGATCCTGGACGGCAACGGCGGCTTTACTGCCGATAGCGCGTTGCAGTTGCTCGCCATGCTGCAGGCGCAGGGCATCCGTCCGGTGCTGTTTGAGCAGCCGGTGCCCCGGCAGGACTGGGATGGACTGTACCAGGTGACGCACTGGGGCGGTATCCCGGTCGCCGCCGACGAGAGCGTGCAGAATGTGGCCGATGCGTTGCGGGTGGCGCAAACGCAGGCGGCCCAGGTGGTGAATATCAAGCTGATGAAGTGTGGCGTCGTTGCCGCCCTGGATATCGCGGCGCTCTGCCGCAGCATGCAGATCGGCTTGATGATCGGCGGGATGGTCGAGTCGATCCTGGCGATGACCACCTCCGCCTGTTTTGCCGCCGGCCAGGGCGGATTTACCTACATCGATCTGGATACACCGCTCTTCCTGGCCGAGAATCCCTTCGTGGGCGGCTTTGCCCAGAGCGGCGCAACCCTGGATCTGGCGCAGATCAGCGCCGGGCATGGTGTGACGCCGCGTGTGCTCACGGGGTAGGGGTGGCAAGGTTTGAGTTCTGACCAGTGATTACTGACCGCTGATCACTGGAAGACAAATGGAGGTCATTCATGGACCAGGCGCACCTCCTGGCGGCAGGTCAACAACTGATAGCGGCGCTCGCGCCCCGGCTGATGCATGCTGCCGGGGCAACACCGGAGGAGCAGGCGGGCGACCCGGTCCAGCACGCGCTGGAGTGGCTGAACCGGC
>CAKZQX010000399.1 GCA_937141995.1 uncultured Chloroflexaceae bacterium
TCAAACTGGGCGTTTGTGCCCGATATAGGCCGGCTTCGCCTGCGGCAGCATGGTACGCTTTTGATCTTTGTTTCCAAAACATTTGCACTTCGAGCAAATGTTTTGGAAACAAAGATGGTCTTTTCCACCCTGCCGGAGGCGAAAGTTCCTTCCCGGATCAGGAACCGCGTAACTTGTGTCCCTACATTAACCGTTCGACCATTGTTCGCTGCGCTCGCAGTTCAAGCAGATCTTCAAGCGGTGAGAGTGTTACCGCTGAACCATAGCGCCGCCGGAGCGCCAGCAGCAGCAGATGATCAGCAAGTTGGGGGTTTTTCGGCAGCAGCGAGCCATGCAGGTAGCAGCCGATGGTGTTGCGATACACCCCCCCGCCGACGCCGTCCTCGCCATTGTCGCCATGCCCCACCAGCACCCGTCCCAGCGGCCGCACGCGCGGCCCATGATAGGTCCGTCCGCTATGATTTTCAAATCCCACCAGCCGCACAGGTGATTGGCGACCATGGGCAGTTGCTGCTGCCCCAATACCCAACTCCGAGTCGCACTCGATCACGATATTCCCAATCAGGCGCTGCTTGCCGCCGACGGTATGCACATCCAGCACACCCACACCGGGCAGGCGCTCACCCGTGTGGGTAAGAAAATAGTGCCCCAGCAGTTGATAGCCCCCACAGATCGCCAGCATCGCCAGGCCATCTTCAATTGCGCGGGCCAGCGGCTCACCCTGGCGGCGCAGGAAATCCTCAGCAATCAGCGCCTGCCCACTGTCCTGACCACCCCCGAAGAAGGCCAGGTCGTACGTGCTCCAGTCCGGCGTATCCCCCACGCCGATGGGCACAACTGTAAGTTCGATCTCGCGCCAGGCACAGCGCTGCGCCAGCGTGATGATATTCCCCCGATCGCCATAGATATTCATCTGCTCCGGGTAGAGATGCGCCAGTTTTAGTTGATACTTCATATGCGATTACACCATGTACTGCGCGAGATACCCGTCGATAAACCAGGAGACACGTTCAACCCACTATGCCCGCACCAGCCAGTCCCCCGCGCCAACCCATTTGTAGGTGGTAAGTTCGCGCAACCCCATCGGCCCCCGGGCATGGAGTTTCTGCGTACTGATCGCAATCTCAGCGCCCAGCCCAAACTGCCCGCCGTCGTTGAAGCGGGTTGAGGCATTCACAAAGACGGCAGCACTATCTACCAGGTTGACAAACGTCGCCGCATCCTCAGCATTGGTGGTGAGAATGGCCTCACTGTGGCCGGTGCTGTGGTCGGCAATATGCGCCATCGCCTGCTCCAACCCATCCACAACCCGGATCGAGAGGATCAGCGCCATAAACTCGGTGCCGAAGTCCTCCGGGCCGGCGGGAGTAAGCTTCCAGTTAGCGGCGTCGGGCGCGTCGGCCAGGATTGCTAGCGCCTCCGGATCGGCCCGCAGTTCGACGCCGGCGGGAGCCAGCGCCCCTGCCACGGCGGGCAGCAACTGCGGGGCAATCTCGCGCTGCACCAGCAGCGTATCGAGCGCATTACACACACTGGGCCGTTGCACCTTGGCGTTGTAGATAATCGGCACCGATTTTGCCGGATCCGCGCTGTTATCCGCATAGATATGGCAAACTCCCAGGCCGCCGGTAATCACCGGAATGGTGGCATGCTCGCGGCAGAAGCGGTGCAGTTGCGCTCCGCCACGGGGGATAATCATATCGACATATTGATCCAGCCGCAGCAGTTCACGCACCAGTTCCCGGTCAGGGTTCGTAATACTCTGGACCGCATCGGCGGGCAGGCCGGTACGCTCCAGCGCCGCGCCAATCGCGTTAGTGATCGCCGCGCAGCTATGGCGGATATCGCTGCCCCCCCGCAGGATCACCGCGTTGCCCGTCTTCAAACAGAGCGCCGCCACATCGACCGTCACATTTGGGCGGGCCTCGTAAATCACCCCGACAACCCCCAGCGGCGTGCGGCGCTTATGCAGACGCAGCCCGTTAGGGCGTTCGGTGGTTTCAAATACCTCGCCCACCGGGTCATCCAGATCGGCTACACTGCGCGTATCGGCCGCAATTGCCGCCAATCGCTCCGGTGTCAGCAGCATCCGGTCCAGCAATGAACCGCTGGTACCGGCAGCGCGTGCCGCCTCCATATCCAGCGCATTCGCCTCCAGGATTACTTCCTGGCGCTCCTGGAGCAGATCGGCAATTGCATGCAGTGCGGCATCCTTCTCGGCCCGGCGCAGCGCCGCCAGGTGCCGGGCTGCGGCGCGCGCCTGTTGCCCAATTGCATCAATCTCGGTTGTCATCGCTATTTCTCCTCAACTTCCTGTTCACGGCGGGTTCGTTCAGTGACAAATGCCTCGCGCATGCGCTCAACCTGTTCCCGCATCTCACCCTGCCGCCACGCTAGCACCAGAAATAGCATCCCGGCGGCCAGCAGCCCAATTGCCAACGCAACCAGCGGCATCATCAGCGGGCCGACAGTTATGCCCAGCGCCAGCGACAGATGGATCAGCAGGAACAGACTCAACCCGCCCGCGGCCAGCACAAATGCCCGCCGCCGGTGCGAACCGGCCGTGGCGTGGCGGGCCTGCTGCACCAGAATGATTAAAATAATCCCCGCAAGAATTGCGCGAATGGTAAAACTATCCATATCCTTACCCTGCAATCTGCTCACTCTTCCCGGTTGATACGTAGATTGTACCATCTTTGTTGGTGGGCGATGTTATGACTGACACGCGTTACGCGGTCAGTTCCAAACCAGGTGGTTGTCTGGACGAACGGCCCGATTCGCC
>CAKZQX010000400.1 GCA_937141995.1 uncultured Chloroflexaceae bacterium
CTGGTGGGACGGTGGGGGCCAGCGTCGGCAGCGTGCCAGGATCAGTGGGCGCACCCGCTGACGCTCGATACTCTCCTCAGGGCCGGTGATCCGGACTGGATCAAGCCGGCGCAACTGATCATATATCTGGTTCACACGCGCCAGGCTGCTGCTAATCATGGCACTATCGAGATGGGTTGCCTGCCATTGTGCAACCAGCGCCTGGTTATCACGGCTCCACTCTTCGATCTGTCCGGTCGTGACCGTCAGGTGTAGTTCAGTCAGGGTCTGCGTTGTTGGATAGGCGGTACTCGCGTCCGGCTCGTTGTCAGGGCTTACCCGTTGCCAGCCTGCTGATGGGAATAGCCGATCCAGCAGGGTATAAACCTGAACGCGCGGGGTTGCGGAGAGCAGACAGATTTTTCGGTTGTGCTCAAAATAGCCCCACTGCTTCCAGAGCGCGAAGAAGAAGAGGAAGTTGGCGAACTGCTTGTTATCATAGTAATGGAACTCATCAATGATGATGTAGTTGAAGCGGCTGATAAAATCCATGAACAAGTTACGCTGGTCGTTCCGGTTGTACTGAAAAAACAGCGCCAGGTAGAAGATGTCGGGATTGGTGACGACGACAAACGGCAACTTTCCGGCATCAGACGGCAATCCCAGTTGTTCGGCAAAGGTGAGATGGTTCTCAAGCCAGCGGTGAACAACTTCGCCCCGCCGCAATGTAGGCATCACCTGGGTGATACGGGCAGCATCGAGCGGAAAGACGCGCATATTCAGGTCATTCTGTGCTAGAAACGCTTCGGCGTCCGCGCTATGCTGGGTGATCAGGGCGTTGGTTGGCGCAATCAGGAGCGTATTGTGCCGGCATTGCTCTGGATGCAGGAGCCGCAGGAACGCCGCTACCGTTTTGCCTGTCCCGGTCGGGTAGGTATTCATCACCAGGGGCACCTGCTCCAATGCCTGGTAGGTGCGCGCCTGATGGTAGAGCAGCGGGTGTTCTCCCTGATATGGCGGAACAGCGCCCGCTGGTGCCTGTTTCTCGAAGTGGGCAGTCAGCGTAATGGTGGTCATTGAAAGCCCTCCAGATTGAAACGCATACCTTGCGGTAGCAGGGTAGTACGGTCCAGTTGATAGCATGGTCCATTGAAAAGGCAGTTGCGCATCAGCGGCGTGGGCGATACACCCAGCAGATCGTAGGCCAGCATGCGACTGGTGGCCGGCAGATCCGCCGGTGCCAGCAGGTGGGTGATCTTCCCCTCCTCCGGCTCACCGCTGATCCGTGCCGGTGTTGTGGTTATCCGGGCCTTGCTCATCCACTTGCCGAGCCGAATATATCCCGGAAACTCACGTGCAGTTTCACTGATGACAAAAAACTCCGCCTCGTTACCAATCGCCAGCGCCCGAATCCGTCCAATCTGCGGACGATTTTCCACGCCCACTTTTGTGCGCCGGGTACCATCGGTGATGTACCAGCTCTGCTGCTTGCGTTCAGCCCACATACCCTGCGGAGCCGTCACCAGAATATTATTGCCCATCGCTGACCAGTAGCTTTCCGGCTGTGCGTTGAACTGCCCCAGGACAAAGCGAGCCGTTCCCTGGATCGTTGCGGGTGTGACGTAGATACCCTGGTCATTCAATGCCGCGAGATCGTCACGGTAATAGACGCGCTTGGGCTCGTTGTAGTAGCGACTGGGGGCCAATCCAAGTGCGTAGCAGAGCGCAATGTGCCCGATAAATGGTTCCGTCTGGTACAGATCGCTGATCTCGCGGCTGCTGAAAAATGTACTCTCGAGTAAGCGGAGGTGACAGCGGTAAATGTATGGCATTGCTGCCTCCTATTGCCGGGGATAGCTTCCCGCCAGCCGTT
>CAKZQX010000401.1 GCA_937141995.1 uncultured Chloroflexaceae bacterium
AAGCAGCGGGTTATGCGCCACCTGGATTACTACCTGGTCGAACTGGAAGCCGCCGTGCAGCGCGCCGGCGGGCAGGTTCACTGGGCCCGTGATGCCGCCGACGCCAACCGGATTGTCGCCGAGATTGCGCGTAACCATGCCTCAAAAGAAGTCATCAAGGTCAAGTCACTGACCACCGACGAGATCAAAATGAATGAGGCACTGGGCGAACTGGGCATTCACGCGCTGGAGACCGACCTGGCCGAGTTGATTATCCAACTGGCGGATGAAAGCTCCTCGCATATCCTGGTGCCCGCCATTCATAAGAACCGCGCCGAGATCCGCGAGTTGTTTATGCGCAAACTGGGCGTGGAAGAACTGAGCGACGAGCCGGCAGCGCTGGCCGAGGTTGCCCGGCGGCATCTGCGCGACAAGTTTTTGAATACCAAAGTCGCCATCAGCGGCGCTAACTTTGCCGTGGCCGAAACCGGGACAATCTGCGTGGTCGAGTCGGAGGGCAACGGGCGTATGTGCGTTACGCTGCCGGAGGTGCTGGTCTCAGTGATGGGGATCGAGAAGATTATCCCGACCTGGCAGGACTATGAGGTCTTTCTGCAACTGCTGCCGCGCTCCTCAACCGGCGAGCGCATGAACCCCTACAGCTCCTTCTGGACCAGTGTGACGCCCGGCGATGGTCCGCAGGAGTTTCACCTGGTGCTGCTGGACAACGGGCGCACGCAGGTGCTGGCCGACGAGATGGGCCGTCAGACGCTGTACTGCATCCGCTGTAGCGCCTGCCTGAATGTCTGCCCGGTCTACGAGCGCGTGGGTGGCTATGCCTACAACTCGGTCTATCCGGGGCCGATTGGCGCAATCCTGACGCCGCAGTTGCGCGGCCTGGAAAACGCCGAGTCGCTGCCGTACGCCTCATCGCTCTGTGGAGCCTGCTACGATGTCTGCCCGGTCAAGATCAACATCCCGGAGGTGCTGATCCATCTGCGCGGACGGGTGGTGCGCGAACGGCAGGAGCGCCAGGGTGTGCGCCACAATCTCTACCCGGAAGATCTGGCGATGCAAATGCTGACGCAGATCTTCCTGGATCAGTTTCAGTTTGAACGGGTGCAACGGCTGGGTCGCCTGGGGCAGGAACCGCTGGCACGCGGCGGATTTATCGGCAACCTGCCGGGACCGCTGGCGGGCTGGACGGCAATGCGCGATATGAATGTTATCCCGGAGCAAACCTTTCGGGAGTGGTGGAGGTCACGCTATGAGTAACGCCCGCGAAGAGATCCTGCGCCGCGTTCGCACCGCGCTGGTGGATGTGCAGGCCCACGAGCAACCCAATCATATCCCGGTGGATCGCAGCTACCGCCACCACGACGACGCGCCCCGCTCCGAGATTGTGGCGCGCTTCGCCGAGGAGGTCGCTGACTACAAAGCCGTTGTTCATCGGATCAAGCAGTCCGAGTTGAGCAAAACCATCGCTGAGGCATGCAAACGGCGCAAGGCGCAACGGATGATTATACCGACTGATCTGCCGCAGGAGTGGCTACCCAAAGGAATTGAGGGGATACCGGATAATGCACTGACCTACGCGCAACTCGACGCCGGCGATGGTGTGTTGACCGGCTGCGCGCTGGGTATCGCCCAGACCGGCACGATTGTCCTGGATAGTGGACCACGGCAGGGGCGGCGGGCGATTACCCTGCTCCCCGACTACCATCTCTGTGTGGTGTTTGAAGATCAGGTTGTAGGCCTGGTGCCCGAGGCCATCACCCAACTGTCCGACCGGGTGCATCAAACAGGCAGTCCGATCACCTTTATTTCGGGACCGTCGGCCACCTCCGACATCGAACTCAACCGGGTCGAAGGCGTCCATGGCCCGCGTACCCTCGAGGTGCTAATCGTCGCTGGAGAAGAGACGGGGAAGAGATGAGGTGCTGGGGTGCTGGGGTGATGGGGTGATACAGTTTGAGCAATACGTTGCTCCGGGAGTCCCGGCTTCAGCCGGTGGGCATACTGTCGGGACAGGGCAGACTGCCGGGAACGCCTGATCTGGCTGAAGAACGGTGCGAACATAGTCCGAATATGAAATGACCGGGAGTCCCGGCTTTAGCCGGTTGGATGCCTGCCGGGACAGGGCAGCCTGCCGGGAATGCCTGATCCG
>CAKZQX010000402.1 GCA_937141995.1 uncultured Chloroflexaceae bacterium
CACCCGTCAGCGCGGCCCCCAGCCGGTTCATATTGATCACCCGGGGCGTGGGCGGGCACTCGCTCAGATGCGCCACCGTATTGCCATTCCAGAGCAGATAGCCGCTGGTGCTGTAGAAGAGGCCACCGCCGCGCACGCCATACTGCCCCACCAGCGCCGGCAGGCAGGTAATTGCCCGTACGGTCTGCCCGCCGTTGCCGTGGCGCTGCAGGCCGTCGGCAATCTTGATCAGCGCGGGGCGGGTGCGGGCATAGCGCCGCGCCAGGGTCACAATTGTCTCGACCGGAACGCCCGTGATTGCCGCCACCCGTTCGGGCGGATACTCCGCGAGGCGCGCCTGTAGATCGGGCCAGCCGACGGCATGCCGCTGCAACCACGTCTCGTCGTGCAACCCTTCATTTGCCAGCACATGCATCAGGCCCAGCGCCAGCGCCCCATCAGTGGCAGGACGGGGCTGGATATGCTCATCGGCACTGCGGGCGGTCTTTGTGCGACGGGGATCGATTACGACGACATAGCAGCCGGCGCGTTGTGCCTGCCGCAGCAGGGGCATAACATGGGGACTGGTGCTGGCCGGGTTGTGCCCCCAGAGGATCACCAGCCGGCTGTGCCGAACATCGCGCGGGTCGGGTGCCAGCCGGCTACCCAGCGTAGCATTGACCGCGCGCTCGGCCGCCGCGCCGCAGATGCTGCGCTGCAACCCGCTTGCGCCCATCCGGTTCCAGAGACGGTGTTCGCAGACGAGATTCTGCACCAGGCCCAGCGTGCCGCTGTAGGAGTAGGGCAAGATCGCCGCCGCGCCATCGTCGGCAATGATTTTTTTCCAGTGGTCGGTAATCTCGGCGATAGCGTCGTCCCAACTAATGCGTTCCCACCGCTCGCTGCCCTTCGGCCCGACCCGCCGCAGCGGGTGGGTCAGCCGTTCGGGATGATAGACATGCTCCAGGTAGGGGCGCACCTTGGCGCACAGCCAGCCCTGGGTCATCGGGTGATCTTTGTCGGCGTAGAAGGCGACCGCGCGACCAGCACGTACCTCGGTAATCGTCGCACAGGTATCGGGGCAGTCGTGCGGACATGCGCCGCGTACGCTGGTGGTCTCTGGTTCGGTAGTTTTCGGCATGCAGCAGAACTTTCCTGCAAGAAAGGTTTTGTTACATCATACCACGCTTTGCGGGCGACTCTAAACTATTTAGCAATAGTATTCTCATATCAACTGTTGCTATTTTGCCACACTTCCCCGGCGGGTGTAATGCATAATCCTTGCCACTTCATGACAATTGGACAGACAGCGCAACCATTCTCCCCCGATTATATCATGGTAGAATATGCTTTCTGTAAGATTGTGTACAGTTTTTTCTACGAGGGTGAGAAGCGATGACTGAACTCCTCTACCATTGAGCCGGCGCAGACGATCATTGACAAGGTCAACGCCGAGGTCGCCGCGAACCGGCCGGTAGAGGTACGGATCTTGCCACGCGAAGAAGCGTTCCAGATCCCCGATCTGATCCGGACGAAAATCAATCTGCTCCCGGAGCAGATCAGCGCGGTACGCACGGTGAATATCGTCGGGCTGGATCTGCAGGCCGACGGCGGTACCCACGTTGCACATACGGGAGAGTTTGGCCGGGTTGTGCTGCGCAAGACCCGCAGCAAGGGGGCAAGTAACAAACGGATTATTATTGCGTTGGAGTGATTTATATGTTCAAAAGGACGGGTATGATACAACGACTGGTACGCGACGCGCGCGGGATTGCGCCGCAGCGCTGGGCACTACTCTTTGGGGGCTTTGTGGGCATCAGCCTGGGCGCGGTGATGATGATCCGGGCGCAGGTGGGCCTGGGACCCTGGGATGTGCTACACCAGGGCATCAGCCGGCAGACGGGCATCTCGATCGGGATGGCGTCGATCCTGATCGCCGCGCCGCTGATGCTGGGTTGGCTGCCGCTGCGGGAGCGCCCTGGTATTGGTACGCTGCTTAATATTGTGATGATTGGCCTGCTGATCGACCTGTTTATGCGCTTTCTGCCGGTAGCTACCTGGCTGCCCGTACAGTTGCTCCAGATGGCTGTCGGGGTGGTGGTGCTGGGCACCGGCGCGGGTCTCTACCTGAGCGCGGGGATGGGAGCCGGTCCGCGTGACGGGTTAATGATGGGGTTGGTGCGGCGTACCGGCCGCAGCGTCCGGCTGATCCGCACGCTGATGGAGTTGACGGTGCTGGTTGTGGGATGGTTCATGGGCGGCACGGTCGGGATTGGCACGGTGGCATTTGCTCTGGGCATCGGCCCGGTGATCCAGACCACATTTCAGGTGCTGGGGACGCAACCCAGCCCGGTGCGTCGGGTGCCCGATGAGGCATCGGTTGAAAATGCGCCGCTGTTTACCGACAAAACTATTTGACAAACGTTCTGCGGTGTAGTATCATTACGCGAGTGTGAGGACATTGACACTCGTGTAACTCTTTGCCGAAGTGGCGGAATTGGCAGACGCGCTACGTTCAGGGCGTAGTGAGGGCAACCTCGTGTGGGTTCAAATCCCACCTTCGGCACCACCTACTGGGGGATAGTTTAACGGTAGAACGCCTGACTCTGAATCAGGTGGTTGGGGTTCGAGTCCCTGTCCCCCAGCCATTTTTATACAAAAACTGGCGGTACGCTGAATGTTCAGCGTGCCGCTTTGTTGTCTCTCCTGCCGGTTATTTAGAGGACTTACGCGGTCGGTTCCAACCCCGGCATTTGCCTGAATAAACGGCCCGACTCGCCTCCGGCAGGGCGGAAGATCCCATGCTTTTTCACCAAAATGTTGCACAACGTGCAACATTTTGGTGAAAAAGATAAAACAGTACCACGCTGCCGCAGGCGAATCGGGCTTCTATCGGGTGAAATGTCC
>CAKZQX010000403.1 GCA_937141995.1 uncultured Chloroflexaceae bacterium
TGTGTGAATGACAGGATTTACGCGGTCATTGACCCGGCATGGAATCTTACCTCCGGCAGGGTGGAAGAAGACCACTTTTTTCAGAAATGTTTGGCCGAAGGCCAAACATTTCTGAAAAAAGAAAAAGGTACCATGCTGCCGCAGATGAATCGGGTCGTTCATTCAGGCAACCGCCTGGTTTGGAACCGACCGTGTAACGCATGTTCATTATAGAAGAGACGATTATGCATAAAGGAACGCTGTACGCCGTTGGCGCGTACGTCAGTTGGGGGCTCTTGCCCGTCTATTGGAAGTGGCTGCGGCATGTTCCGGCAGCGCAACTGCTCAGCCATCGGATTCTCTGGTCGTTTCTGGCGCTGTTCACCGTTATCGGGTTTGCGCATCACCTGTCGGCCTTCCGCGCCGCCACGCTCAAGCCGGCGATTGTACGCACCTACAGTCTCGCCGCCGTGCTGATTGCCATCAACTGGCTGACCTATGTCTGGGCGGTTACAGCGGGCTTTATCATCGAGACCAGCCTGGGCTACTTTATCAACCCGCTGCTCAGTGTGCTGCTGGGCGTCCTGTTTCTGGGGGAGCGCCTGCGGCCCTGGCAGTGGGTCGCCATCGGGCTGGCGGCGGTTGGTGTGCTCTATCTGGCAGTAGTCTACGGATCGGTGCCCTGGATTGCGCTCACGCTGGCGTTTTCCTTTGGCTTTTATGGCCTGGTGAAAAAAACGGCGCCGCTGGGCTCGTTATATGGGCTGACGCTGGAGACCGGGATTCTGCTGCTGCCCGCGCTCGGCTTCCTTCTGTACGCGGAGGCAGCGGGACGGGGCGCGTTTCTCCACACCGGCATCACGGCGGATTTGCTGCTGGTTGGCGCGGGACTGATGACTACGTTCCCGCTGCTGCTCTTCGCGGCGGCGGCCCAACGCATCCCGCTCTCGCGCATCGGCATCTTGCAGTATATCGCACCGACACTACAGTTCCTCATTGGCGTGCTGATCTATCATGAGCCGTTTACGCCGGCAAAATTCGTCGGCTTTGCCTGCGTCTGGATTGCTCTGCTGATCTTCGGGATCGAAGGATTCCTGACTTACCGAACGCGCCGTGTTCTGGTGGCAACGGATGTGCATTAAGGGGATGCCGGAGTCAAACCAACCAGTTGGCGGGCCACGCATTTTGTGCAATCACAAATCCAAGATCCGGTAGCGAAAACTTTTGTTTTGACTATAATTAAAGGTATCACCCGAAAGCAAACCGACACAGGGATGCGCCGAAGCGCAACCACGCAGATCAGAGCAGCGCGGTATCGCCGGTCGAGTGGACGCCACTCCAGCGCGGCGATACGCGATATGAAACACATAACTATGTCATTTCGAGTCGAAGCACCCTACCGCCCCACGGGCGACCAGCCCGAAGCAATTACCCGGCTGGTTGCGGGGCTTAACCAGAATTATCGCCATCAGACGCTGTTGGGCGCAACCGGCACCGGCAAGACGGCGGTCATGGCCTGGATCTTTGAGCAGGTCCAGCGCCCCACCCTGGTACTGGCCCACAACAAGACGCTGGTTTCACAACTCTGGGCCGAGTTCCGCGACTTTCTGCCCGATGCCGCGGTGGAGATGTTCATCTCCTACTACGACGAATACACGCCGGAAGCCTACGTTCCCAGCAAAGATCTCTACATCGAGAAAGAGGCTTCCATCAACGAGGAGATCGACCGCTTGCGCCACGCGGCCACTCAGTCGCTCCTGACCCGCCGCGACGTACTGATTGTCGCCTCGGTCTCGGCGATCTATGGCCTGGGTTCGCCCCAGGATTATGGGCAGGTTTCGCTCTCCCTGCGCACCGGCGAGATCCGCAACCGGGACAAACTGCTGCGCCAATTGATCGATCTACAGTTTGAGCGCAACGATATCGACTTCCACCGGGGAACCTTTCGCGTACGCGGCGATACGCTTGATGTGATGCCCGCCAACAGCGAGATTGCTCTGCGGTTGGAGTTCTGGGGCGATGAGATTGAGCGCATCCTGGAGATCGATCCGCTGACGGGAGAAGTGCTGCTGACCCGCAGCAATGTAGATATCTACCCCGCCAAGCATTTTGTCACCACCAAAGACAAGCTCATGCTGGCGATCCGCGATATTCAGGATGAACTGGGCGACCAACTGCGCTCTCTGGAGAACACGGACAAAAAGCTGGAAGCGGCCCGGCTCAAGCAGCGCACCATGTACGACCTGGAGATGATGGGCGAGATTGGCTATTGCAGCGGTATCGAAAACTACTCCCGCCACATGGATCGCCGCACGCCGGGACAGACGCCCTGGACGCTGCTGGACTATTTCCCCGATGACTTTCTCCTATTTGTCGATGAGAGCCATATCACGCTGCCGCAGGTGCGTGGTATGTACCTGGGCGACCGTTCGCGCAAGGAAACGCTGGTGGACTATGGCTTTCGGCTGCCCTCGGCACTGGACAACCGCCCACTCCGGTTTGACGAGTTTGAGCAGCATATCTACCAGGCGATCTATGTTTCGGCCACACCGGGGCCATACGAGCGAGAGCATAGTGAGCAGACGGTCGAGCAGATCATTCGGCCCACCGGCCTGCTGGATCCGGTGATCGAAGTTCGCCCGACGAAGGGCCAGGTAGACGACCTGGTGGGCGAGATACGCACGCGCATCCAGAAGGGCCAGCGCGTGCTGGTGACCACCCTGACCAAGCGCATGGCCGAAGATCTGGCCGACTACCTCAAAGAACTGGGGATGCGCACGCACTACCTGCATGCTGACATTGATACGATTGAGCGGGTCGAGATTCTGCGCGACCTGCGGCTGGGCGTCTATGATATTGTCGTGGGCATTAACCTGCTGCGGGAAGGGCTGGACCTGCCGGAGGGGG
>CAKZQX010000404.1 GCA_937141995.1 uncultured Chloroflexaceae bacterium
TCGCTACCGGCGCTTCGGTGGCTTCGGGAGCCTCGGTTGCCTCAGGCACCTCCGTCTCCTCCTGGGCTACCGGCGCAGCGGCCTGGTCTTCCTGCATCTCGATAGACTGAGCGATCAGGACCGGCTCACCGGAGAAGGCATCTTCCAGCGCATCCGGCAGGCTAACTTCATACTGCGCTTCGAGATCAGTCCATGAGGAAAAGTTAACTTCACCAGTCACCGTAACCGGCTCGCCGGCCATCGCGCCATCGATCGTCGGGCCGTTCGTCAGGTCATTTACGACCAGCAGATTATTATCAGGTGCGGTGTTGTCGGACAGGGCAAAGGTGTTAATGTTGCCATCGGTAAAAATATCAAAGTTTTCAGCAATATTACCCGTTACCATTACTGTTTCATTGATAAAGTCTTCCGGACGGTTCATCAGATCTTCGACGGTGACGGCTTCTTCCTGAAGCGCCGGCGCAGACACTTCGTTTATAGACTGGGCGATCAGGACCGGCTCACCCGAGAAGGCATCTTCGAGTGCATCCGGCAGGCTGACTTCATACTGTACTTCCAGGTCGGTCCATGAGGCAAAGTTGACCTCACCGGTTACGGCAATCGGCTCACCAACCATCTGACTGTCGATCATTGCGCCGTTCGTCAGTTCATTCACGACCAGCAAGTTATTTTCCAGCGCCGTATCGTCGGACAGGGCAAAGGTGTTAATGTTACCCTCGGTAAAGATGTCAAAGTCCTCAGCCACAATACCGTTTACCGTCACGGTCTCACCGATAAAATCTTCCGGACGGTTCATCAGGTCTTCAACCGAGACGGTTTCGCCCTGCTGCAAGACGGGTACATTCAATTCGCGTGCCGCACTTAGCGGAGCGAACAGCAGGCCGGCTGTAATTACCCCGATCACTGCCGTTAAAAGTACACCAGGTCGCATATGATCCTCCTCAATCCCTTAGTGGGCTTACAAAATATGTATTCCGTCAGGGTATTGAGCAACATGTATGCCGGCATTACCGGAGGACAAAGAGACTATCTGAAAAGATGATTCGCGTCGGTCCCACGGCATGCGGGGTGCCCTGCGACACCGGACAGCGCCCCTGGAGTCCCGGCTTTAGCCGGTTCCGGCCACACCCCGGCTGAAGCCGGGACTCCCGCTCCAGGGCCGTCGCCCCATGACCAACCCGTTTCAGACAGTCTCAAAGAACTGAGAACAAAGAACTGAGAACCTCTATTGTTTGGCAGTCTGATCGGCCTGATTCTGCTGTTCCCCGTCGTCGGTCGGCTCGACCTGGCCCTCTTGCTCATGCGTCATATGATAAAAGCGGAGCAATTTGAGCGTATCTTCCATGTTGCGCTCCTTCTGGCTCTTATTGAATACCGTCTGGTACCCATCGATTGTGGCGGTGACCTCGCGCGGTTTCGGCACATCGACGAAGGTCAGAGCCTCACCGGTTCCGGCGGTTTCCAACAGCACGTCGCCGTAGCCAAAGATGCGCCCGAAAATGGTGGCCCGGTAGGTAATATTCTGGAGCGAGTCCAGTCCGGCCGACTGACGACTCTCGGGTCCGAACGGCTTCTTATAAATGTCAACTACCTGCGTCGGCGTCAGGATGTAACGGTCATTCCGGTGATCTTCAATTTTCCAGGCAGCCCAGCCGATACAGACCAGAACCAGCGGCACCATGATTGCCGCGGTAGCCCCACCGCCCACGATATCGGCATCTCCGGCAAAGCCAACCAGTACCAATGCAATGATGCATATGGTCATTGGTAATGCCAGCGATTTCACCAGAAAGAACCAGTGGGGATGCCAGGTGTAAACGCTATTTTCCGAATCAAATTCCGGGTTGGCTTCAAATAGCCAGCTCAAGACATGCGGCGTAGAGGAATGTCGGATGGTCTGTTCATGTTCCAGGCTAGTCGGTTCGTCCCGGTAAACCCGTTTCTCAACCATGCGCTCAAAATCCGCTTCGCCCTCATGCTGTTGGAATTGCTCAACCTGTTCCATAATTTTGGCCTGCATTGTGCGCGGAGAGTGCGCCCATTGATAGACCATTGCCCGACCAAATGAAGCCGACTGGACTTTAACATACCCCATATTAATCCAGTGCCCCAGATAGGTCTGGGTTTTTGCCTCGACGCTCTGGATATCGTTGATGGGCAACTGCTCCTGCACATGGCGGATCAGGAGCCGGTCCAGGTCATAGATCACCCGCTGGTTGGTCAGGATCAACCGATCATTGGCCCAATCAAAATAGGTGTAGACCCCATATGCCAGAGCGAGTAGCATAATGATGATCAGAATAATATTAAAAGTGTCAAAGCTCTGGCTGATCCCCGGTTCAACCGAGAACGTTCGCCCGCCGGTATAGCGAAAATAGAGCAGACCCGCCAGCAGGAAGCCAATACCGAACAGTAGCAAGCGTATACCTGTGCGCCCGCGCAGGAGAAATCCAGTAAGAACGGCAATCCCCATGACAACCGCCAGAATCAGGTCAAACGTAGTAAACTGTTGCGACATTGCTGCATTTGTATCCAGAAACTGACCACCGATACTGCGATAACTTGCCAGCAGGCCACACAGCACGATAACAACCAGTGCGGGGAGCAGGCGGGCTACCAGCACTGCCAGATGGCGCTGGGTTATATACAGGATACGTTCGCCAGAGCGGAAGTTGAGATTCCGCTTGTCTCTTCTATGGGTATAGTTTGGCATCTTCGAAGTCCTCCGTTGTCGGCTATGAGGTCGGTGTATTTGGTAACGCGACGAGAAAAAGCCCGGATATGCCATCCTGGAATCCCGGCTTCAGCCGGTGGATGCCTGCCGGGTCTGCGGCATCCTGTCAGGCACGTAGGAGTTACGCGGTCCGTTCCAAACCAGGCATCTGC
>CAKZQX010000405.1 GCA_937141995.1 uncultured Chloroflexaceae bacterium
GAAACCCAACCCCTGGTGGGGCGACCACGTAACTCGTGTTATTTGAATGGTATTGTCCCTAAGGCACCCTCGGCGCGGTAATTACAATGCCGGGATTGTTAAAGTCGTAGTAGGTCAGGAGCGCCTGGAATTCGACTGCCGGCGTAATTGTCGGGCCGGGGCCGGTGGTCTGGGGCGGGATGGTAATCACGCTGCCCTGCTGGTGTAGCAACTGGTCATTCACCCCGATCCAGAGATCGATCTTGATCACCGCAGCATCCGGCAGCATGGTCGTATCCGGTTCAACGGCCGCATTCAGCGCATTGAACTGGCTGCCGGTCAGCCAGAGTTGGTAGTGGTGCGTTATAACTCCGCGCACGCTATCCTGCCCCAGGTAGACAATCCCGTTGGCATACTCCGGGAGCCGCGCCAGTTGCGCATCAAGCGGCAGACTCGCGCGCAGGATGGGCGGCAGATCTTGCGCAACGCGCGTCCACTCGCCCCGATTGATGTAGAGATCGGGGCCGATGCGGATGATCTCGACCGTCTCGTTCGTGCCCGCCGTGGTAATCCGCGCATACACCTGATCGGGCAAAACCAGCGCGCCATTCCCATAGGCGACCTCCTGCACCGGGCCGGTTTGAGCTTGCAGCATCAGGTCAAACCGCGCTGTGTCAAAGGCAGTGATTGCCGGTAACTGGTCTATCTCAGTGGTTGGCGTAAGCTCAAAAGGAATAACATACTGCACACCGCTGTCGATGCCCCGTGCAACCATTTCCCAGGGGCCGGGTTGCGTAGCGGGGCCGGGTACCCAACTCCAGGTAGCAACCCCCTCTGCGTTTGCATTCCGCAGATCATCGGGATACAATTCTGCCGTTTGTCCATTGGGGGTGTTGCGCCAGACCGCAATCGGTTCATCGACCAGAAATCCCGTTGCAA
The DNA here is from genome assembly GCA_937141995.1 of uncultured Chloroflexaceae bacterium. Lineage (GTDB taxonomy): Bacteria > Chloroflexota > Chloroflexia > Chloroflexales > Chloroflexaceae > CAKZQX01. The sequence continues at coordinate 919 of CAKZQX010000405.1, forward strand.
AAAAAGCAAAGCGCGTCCTGGCCGGGCCGGCAGTCGGTTCCACGCCGGCCCGCGCCGGGCCCGGCGGTTGCGCCGTGGCTAACTCCGGCGCAACCGCCGGCCCAACGAAAAAAAGTATGGTCAGCAGACTGCAAAGCGTGTGGTTCATCGTGCATGCTCCTTACACTGTTTTGATTCCCGCAGAAAGGTTCCCAACCGGGGAACTTCTCCCATCCTCATTGAACGTGTGCCGGCAATTCTCGGTATCAGTATACCATTGTACCAATATAGGCAGAACCGACCATCGCTGTGCGCTCCGTAATAGGATGGAGGCAGGATGGAGGCCGGTCGCCCAGTGTTAAATAAGAAATCGGTCTTTTAACACAGCCTTAACATTCGCTTGGGATGTATTTAACAAACTCGGGATAAACTGTGTGCGTTACTGCGTTCAACAACTATGCCTCAACTTATCGCCGATGCCATGGCTATGTGTGCGTTATAAGGGGGGTGATCCTTCGCACCAAAGGGTTGACTTACCGTGTCCGTAAGCCGAGTGGTTGTACTCTTAACTGAAGCTAAGGAGAGATGATTCAATGACCATCGCAAAACGCCATGCAGCGTTACTCTTGTTGCTCGCGCTCCTCGTACCCTTGATTGCCGCCTGTGGTGGCGGTGGAACAGCAGAAGAAGCAACGCCTACAGAGGCAGAGGCGGCCATGGAAGA
>CAKZQX010000406.1 GCA_937141995.1 uncultured Chloroflexaceae bacterium
CGGCTGGACGAGGTCATTGTGCAGGGCCGCGACAAACTATTCGCCGCGCGGGAGCGCCGCCCCAGACCCGACCGCGATGAGAAGATCTTGACGGCCTGGAATGGCATGGCGCTGCGGGCCTTTGCTGTGGCTGCCGCCGCCTTTGAGCGGAATGACTACCTGAAGGTGGCCCAGGATAATGCCGACTTCCTGCTGCGGGCGTTACGCCGCGAAGATGGACGCGTGCTGCGCAGTTGGAAGGATGGCAAGGCAACCTTGCCGGGCTACCTGGAAGACTATGCCCTGCTGATCGACGGGTTGCTGGCGCTCTACGGCGTGGATGGCAACCCGCGCCGGCTGCGCGAATGCCTCACGCTGGCCGATGCCATGCTGGACCTCTTCTGGGATGACACGCTGGGCGGCTTCTACGACACCGGCACTGACCACGAGACGCTGGTGACCCGTCCGCGCGATGTGAGCGACAACGCCACACCATCGGGCAGTTCAACCGCAACCGAGGTGCTGCTGCGGTTGGCCGCCCTGACCGGGAACGACACCTACCGGCAGCGAGCCGAGCAGATCCTGACGAGTCAGACCGAGATGCTGCGTCGCGTTCCGCTGGGCTTCGGGCGTATGCTCTGCGCGGCGGATTTTGCCCTGGCCCGCGTGTACGAAGTGGCCCTGGTCGGCGATCCGAATGCTGCGGATATGCAGGCACTACTGGGCGAGATTCATCATGTCTACCGGCCGCATCTGGTGCCGGCACAGTTGCACCCCGGCGATACCGAAGCCGCCCAACTTACGCCGCTGCTGCGCGACCGCACCCAGATCGAGGGCAAGGCCACGGCTTATGTCTGCGAAGGCTTTACCTGCAACCTGCCCGTGACCGATGTGGAAGCCCTGCGCAGCCAGATCGGGCCATTCGGCATCTAACAACCATGCATTTTCTGCACATTGTCCAGCTCTACCGGCCGGTGCCGAGCGGCGCGGCGCGCTACTTTGTCGAGATTGGCGAGCGCCTGGTGCGCGACGGCCACCAGGTCACGGTGCTGACCACTGACGCCTTCGATCTGGAGCATCTCTGGGCCGCCGGTCGCCGCCGGATAGCCGAACCCGAAGACAACCATAACGGCGTGCAGGTGCAGCGCTTTCCGGTGCAACGGCTGCCCGGCCCGGCCCTGCTCTACCCGGCGGTGCGCCGACTCATGCTGGAGTTGGCACGGCTACCGGGGAAGCGGCAAACCCGGCTGCCACTGCTGCGCCGCCTGGCCCGGCTCACACCGCGCCTTCCGGCGATGCAGCGCTATCTGCAGACCGCGCCGGAACTGGCCGATGTTGCGCTGGTGCATACCACCAACATCACCCTCGACTTTGCGATCCTGCCGGTGCTCGACTGGGCCCGGCAGCGCGGCATTCCGCACATCTGCACGCCGTTTGTTCACCTGGGCGAGCCGGGCAACCGCTACATCCTGCGCTACTACAGCATGCCCCACCAGATCGACCTGCTGCGCCGGAGCGACCTAGTCATCACCCAGACCGGGCTGGAGCAGCGTTTCCTTCAGCAGGCGGGGGTGCCGGAGCAGCGCATGCGCACCATTGGCGTCGGCGTGACTCCGGAGGAACTGGCGGGTGGTGATGGGCAACGCTTTCGCGCGGAGCAGGGCATCGACGGCCCGATTGTGCTGACGATTGGCACCGCCGCCTACGACAAAGGCACCTTCCATGTTGTTCAGGCCATGCAGCGGTTGTGGGCTGCCGGCAGCAACGCCACCTGGGTGCAGATTGGCCCGCTGATGGGCCACTTTGAGCAGTTCCACGCCGGCTTGCCCCCGGCGGAGCGGGCGCGGATGCGTGTTCTCGGCTTTGTCCCCGATCAGACGCGCCACAATGCGCTGGCGGCTGCCGATCTGTTTGTGCTACCGTCGCGCACCGACAGCTTCGGCATCGTCTATCTGGAAGCCTGGTGTTACGATCTCCCCGTGATTGGTGCGGACGCCGGGGGCGTACCGGAGGTGGTGCAGCATGGGCAGACGGGGCTGCTGGTTCCCTTTGGCGATGTACCCACACTGACCCGATCAATCAACCGCCTGCTGCAAGATCGGGAACTGGCGCGGGCCCTGGGCCGCCTGGGACATCGCCAGGTGCTCCGGACAATGACCTGGGAACGGAAGTATGCCCAGGTACGTGCCGCCTACGAACAGGTGCTCGCCGGCAGGGCGTGAGGGCGAATGACACAAAAACAGACGCCGAATTGTATACATATGGTATAGTTTTGGTAATACGCGGGTGCTATCCTGAGGAGACAGGTAACTCAACATCACAGCACAAGGAGGTGCCCTATGTACCGGTACCATCGAGACGAACGGAACGACTGGAAGAGCGAGGAAGCGGATCCATACGCCACGGGGTGGGGCTGGCTGGTTGATATTATCGTTGTGATGCTGGTCATCATGGCGGTCATTTCGACGATATCCTAGCCTATCGTATTTCTGTTTCAGGCACACCTCTGGAGTAAGTAGGGTTCTCCTATTTTTCAACGTCGTACCCAGAAGTTTACCTGTTTCCCCACCTACCGGCCCATTTCGCCCCATCCAGATCTGCCGGTACAGAACAAAGAACACAAGACACAGAACAAATACATTGTTCGTAGCGATATGCACATCATGTTCTGTTCTCCGTCACTCTGTTCTTACTCTTTTTCTATGCCCGGCGCTCAGGGATACATAATGGAAGTACACACGAGGATCAAAGAGGCAGATGCCGGCATAGCAGGAGGATAACGCGCCGGGCCCGGCCAGCAATGCAGATTGTTTTCATCTTTATAAACGCAGGTCACGGCCCAATTGTTACACCAGATCTTGTCGTTTTTGATAAAATAACGATAAACAATTTTTCAGCAACTCCCGCAGAGATAGAACGAACAGACAAACAGCGGACAAAGCACAAACCGATTGTGCGACATCTGCTTTCTCTATCGAGTATCCTGGACAGGAGGCGCACGATATGCCATTCCCTCCCGAAGAGCGCCAGGCACTCCTGGCAATAAAAGGCGTTGGCCCCACTGTGGTTGCCCGACTTGAGCAGATGGGGTTTGAGTCACTTGCCCAACTGAGCACGGCCAATGCCCTGGATATCGTCACGCAAGCTTCAACCATCGACGGCTCCACCTGCTGGAAAAACAGCCCGCAGGCGCGTGCAGCAATTCAGGCAGCCATCGCGCCGGCGCAAGCACGGCAGGCATAACAAGTCGTTGCAACGGACGTTATGCCGAGTCCATGTTATGAAGAAAGAGCAGGTATATGGAAAAACCCTATCAATCTCTGATTACCATTAATCCCAATGTCCGTGGCGGGAAACTGATTATTCGCGGGCTGCGCTACACCGTCTACGATATTCTCACCTACTTAGCGGCGGGG
>CAKZQX010000407.1 GCA_937141995.1 uncultured Chloroflexaceae bacterium
ATGGTCGGTGTGGTTGAGGGCTTCCGCTGGGCCTTGCTGGGCGTCGAAACCCGCCCCGGTCCGATGGTGTTTGTCTCGGCCCTGGCTGCGTTCGGGTTGCTGATCAGCGGTATGTTCTACTTCCGCCGGATGGAGAAGACCTTTGCGGATGTGGTGTGAGCGTTGGCACAGTTGCAGGTTGCAGGTTCGTAAGGTTGCAGGTTTGCAGGTTCACAGGTTAGAACGTTGCAGGTTCCGGGGGGATGTTCTGCGATCTCGATTATTTTCAGGACGAGGATCGATTGCCGGCAACTGGTACATGCCATTCAGGAGTCCCGGCTTTAGCCGGTGGATGTCTGCCGAGGCAGCGGCATAGTGACGAGAACGCCTGATCCGGCGGAAGAACGTTGAGCAATTAGTCCGAATATAACATTCGGGAGTCCCGGCTTTAGCCGGTGGATGCCTGCCGGGGTAGCGGCATACTGCCGAGAACGCCTGATCCGGCTGAAGCCGGGACTCCTGATCATCGCAATGTTAGGTTAGATACCCTGTGTTGCGCTTATGATGATGATTTTGTATCGGATGACGGGATAAGATTTATGAGACCTCGTAATGCCCGGTTGACCGCCTCTGAGTCAGAGAAATAGGCCTGGACATCGGGGTCAAGGGCGATAACGCCGGGCGGCAATGTGAAATCGCGCTCCTCTGTCGTCCCATCCGGCTTATGTACAACAACGGTGTAACTCTGGCGATAGGCATGATAATGCTTGCCACGCACACCTTTTGAGAAATCATACTCTGGAAGCATGGTATCATCATCGTGTGTATTCGTTGTGTTATTGTTCATACTGTCTCCTTTCGCGAGAGGTTGCTACACGGGCGCTTATAATCCGTATATGCTCACTGCGTTCTGTATAAACCACGACAAGAATACGGTCACTGGTAGAACGTCCGATGTCAATGTAGCGATCTTCATCGGTTGAGTGTGCGTCATCGTAAATGGTCAGAGACAAAGGATCTCCAAAAATGGTTGACGCCTCGTCAAAGCTGACGCCGTGTTTTGCCAGATTTCGTTTCGACTTGTCTTCGTTCCACTCAAATCGAAAGCTCATATGATCTTCCCTCGGCATGTAGTGATAATAATACCATACCATATCACTGTAGTGCCGGCAATTTTGCAAAGTAACACGATTTACGCAATCACTCCTCCGAAAGGAAAATCCACCTCCGACAGGACGGTACCGGACATCCTTTTTGGAAAAAAGTACCACGCTGCCGCAGGCGAAACCGGCGTTTGGTCCTGACACCAGGCCGGAATGGACTGCACCGCGTAAGGCGTGTAAACTGAAATGATGAGTTCTATTCAAGATCAACCAGTAACCGAAACTGAGGAAGAACTGCCGGCGCTGTCGCCGGAGCAGTGGCCGGATATTGAGCATCTGGTGACTGAGGATGATACGCCTGTGGACAATTTCTTCTCCGCGAAGAACCAGCGCCTGCTGGTCGAGCCGCTCTACAGTTCCTGGTCAGGTCCACCGGAAACCGGCAAGTTCCTGGTCGATGCCAATGTCGGGGTGTTCTACTCAATTTATGAGCCGGCCCTGGTACCGGATGCCTTTCTCAGTCTGGATGTTGAGGCTCCCGATGCGTGGTGGGAGAAGCGCCATCGCTCCTATTTTATCTGGACGTTCGGCAAGCCACCGGACGTTGCGATTGAGATTGTGTCCAACCGTAAGGGGCGTGAGGCCGACTATAAACGCCGGATGTATGCCCGGATGCGTATCCCCTACTATGTTATTTTTGATCCGGGCGGCCATCTGGGCGATACCATACTACAAATGTTTGAATTGCGCGGCAACAAATATGCTCCGCTGGATACGGATACCGGTTGGCTGACAGATGCCGGACTTGGGTTGCGGGTATGGCAGGGGCAGTTTGAGGGCAAGGCAGCCACCTGGCTGCGCTGGTGTGCGCAGGATGGTACCCTGATCCCGACCGGAGCCGAACGCTCAG
>CAKZQX010000408.1 GCA_937141995.1 uncultured Chloroflexaceae bacterium
CTCGTAGCGCAATGCCACCAGCGGGTCCAGGCGTGCTGCCCGGTTAGCCGGGTAGAGCCCCGCAACAATCCCGACCAGGGCGGCAAAGCCCAGGGCAGCCAGAGCTAGCCACCAGGTGACAACAAAGAAGTCCGCACTGACGGGTAGATCTTGCTGTTCGATGTACCAGCGAATCAGCCGGTTCAGACCGATGCCCAGCACCCAGCCGCCCGCCACGCCGATCGTGCCGCCAATCAGCCCGATCATCCCGGCCTCAAGCATAAACAGCCAGCGAATATCGCCCCGCGAAGCGCCGATTGCCTTGAGCGTGCCAATCTCGCGGGTGCGTTCATAGATCGCCATAATCATCGTATTGATAATTCCCAGACAGGCCACAAATAGCGCCAACCCACCGACCGATGCCAGCATGATATTGATTACAGCGAAGGCACGGCCGGCGGTGTCAAGGATCAGTTCCAGTGATTGTACGCGAAATCCATCTTCACGAAAGCGGCGGACAAGGTTCGCCGCTTCGCTTACATTCCGCGCACTCACCACCGCAAAGTCATAGCCCTGCGACTCTAAATAATCGGGCAGGTTGAACCACCATGACTTCATCGCCGCCATATCTACCACGGCAACCTGTACTTCGCCGTCGCTGCGGTCATTCACGCCGGTAATGGTCAGGGGGAAGGCTTCTTCTTCGCCGCGCGGACTACGCAGTACGATATTGACCGGCTCGCCGATCGCCTGCTCCGGGGTAACATTGGGTGGCAATACATTCCGGTCAAGCACAATCTCACCACCCGACGCATTAATCGCAAGCGTGCCTGCCAGCACCTCGGGTGGGCGTTCAAACGGGTCGGGAAATGAGAAGGGTGGGCTGACCTGGATCGAACGTAGATCAGCAGGAGCTTCCCCCACCAGTGTGGGAAACTGCAGGAGCGTCATCACTCCGTTGAGGCTGATCAGCGGCGTAACGTTCTCCACATTCGGCAACTCGCGCCACTGCGCAACAACTTCGGGGCTGATCGGGTTCTGGCGCTCCGGGATGCTAAACTGGGTAAAGAAGTTGTCATTCTCGGTTGTGCGAGGACGGACAAACACATTCTCCAGGCCCAGTTGCGCAAACTGTTGCTCGATCTCGCGCTGGACGCCAACGCCGAGCGACACCATCGTCACAATAGTAAGAATACCGACAATTACGCCGGTTGATGTTAACGCTGTCCGTACTTTACGCCGCCCCAGATTACGCAGGGCGGCGCGGATCATATCACCGAAGGTCATAGAAACCTCTGCTATCCAGGGTACTGCTCTGCCGGAGTGTTAACCGGCTTTTCATGGGGTAGTATACCACGTTCGGATGCAGGTAGGGTGTACCGGGAAGAAGATTTTTATCTCATCGTTAACCGTTTTTTACATAACGACATTTCTCCCTGCCGGATGCAATAACTGCTTCCAAACGATGGATTGTAATTCGTGTTGCATACGATATGCGTGACACGCCGTGGAACAATCACCCCACGGCGCGCATTCAGTCGGCGGTACCTGACTGAATGCGCTGAATTAACAGCACAATTGATCGTCCTTGCAGCGGGTAGGCCTGGCCGGAACGCAGTGTAGGGTTGCCTGGTATTGGTACGTCGGGGTTAAACGTATCAACCAGAATTTCCCAGGGTTTATCTACAGCGCCGGCGGGAATGACAAATGGAATTTTATCGTGGTAGGCGTTGAGCATCAGTAGCAGCACATCGTCATGTACCTGTTGCCCATATTCATCCCACTCGTTCATTGCCTGCCCGTTGAGCAACATCCCCAGGCAACGCACCCATCCGTTGTTCCACTGTTCATCGCTCATCTCGGTGCCATCCGGTTGCCACCAGACAATGTCACGGATATCGGTTCCGTGAATACGGCGGCCCTGGAAGAACCGGCGGCGGTGCAGCACCGGGTGTTGATTGCGAATTTCGATCAAGCGTCGCGTGAAGGCCAGCATCTCGTGCCCCATGTCGTCGAGATACCAGTCAATCCAACTGATCGGATTATCCTGACAGTAGGCATTATTGTTGCCGCCCTGGGTGCGCGCTCGCTCATCCCCTGCCAGAATCATCGGCACGCCCTGCGCGAGGAGCAGTGTTGCCATAAAATTGCGCATCTGACGCATCCGCAGTTCCAGCACCTCGGGATTATCGGTTGGTCCTTCGACGCCACAATTCCAACTGTTGTTATGATCATCGCCGTCACGATTGTTTTCCCCATTGGCCGCGTTATGTTTATGGTTATAACTGACCAGATCGCGCAGGGTAAAACCATCGTGTGCGGTCACGAAGTTAACACTGGCGTAAGGTCGCCGTCCATTGTGCAGGTAGAGGTCGCTGGACCCCGCCAGACGGTCGGCCAGTTCGCCTACCTGGCTCTCATCGCCCTTCCAGAAGCGGCGCACCGTGTCTCGATACTTGCCGTTCCACTCCGACCAGAGCACGGGGAAGTTGCCGACCTGGTAGCCGCCGGGACCGACATCCCACGGCTCGGCAATGAGCTTGACCTGCGAGATCACCGGATCCTGGTGAATAATATCGAAAAATGCCGAGAGCCGGTCGGCCTCGTGCAGTCCGCGTGCCAGGGTTGCCGCCAGATCAAAGCGGAAGCCATCAACATGCATCTCGGTGATCCAGTAGCGCAGACTATCCATGATCAGTTGCAGGGCGCGGGCGTTGAGCATATTCAGACTGTTACCGGTGCCGGTATAGTCCATGTAGTAGCGTCGATTGTCATGCACCAGGCGGTAGTAGGAGCGGTTATCGATGCCACGCAGCGCCAGCGTCGGCCCAAGATGATTGCCCTCAGCAGTATGGTTGTAGACCACATCCAGGATAACCTCGATACCGGCGGCATGCAGCGACTTGACCATCGACTTAAACTCACGCACCTGCTCGCCGGGCATGCCCGGCTGGCTGTAGCGGATATCCGGAGCAAAGAAGCTGAGGGTGTTATAGCCCCAGTAGTTGCTCAACCCGCGCTCCACCAGGAAACGATCATCGACATGCTGATGTACCGGCAGCAGTTCTACGGCCGTCACGCCTAGCGATTTGAGATAGTCGATCACGGCCGGCGTAGCTAACCCGGCGTAGGTTCCGCGCAATGGCTCCGGCACCTCCGGATGCAGGTAGGTAAACCCCTTGACGTGCAATTCATAGATGACCGATTTGTAGACCGGGGTTGCCGGGGGCCGGTCATCACCCCAGGGAAAGGCCGAGTCGATGACCACACAGCGCGGCATGTACTGCGCGCTATCCCGCTTGTCGAAGGCCAGATCTCCCTTCGGATCGCCAATAGGATAGCCATACATCGAGTCGTCCCAGGTAACTGTTCCGGTCAACGCCTTGGCATATGGATCAATCAGCAGCTTATTGGGATTAAAGCGCATCCCCTGCGCGGGGTTGTATGGTCCATACACTCGGTAACTATAGATCTGTCCCGGCTTTAAGTTCGGCAGGTAGATATGCCAGACATCATCGGTCTGTTCGGGCATCATAATTCGCGCCGACTCACGCGGAGCTTCGGGTGAGTCAAACAGGCACAACTCGACGCGGGTGGCATGCTCCGAGAAGAGGGCAAAGTTTATGCCCTGTCCGTCCCAGGTTGCGCCCAGCGGGTAGGGCTTCCCCGGCCAGATGGTGGTGACGGTCGCGTAAGCCTGATCTTCATCACTCAGGATCATACCCGCATCATAGGCCACAAACCCGTCCGGCCATCGGGTTTGCCGGTTGTAACGCGCGCCGCGCAGATCGGTACGAAGCAGGTCGGCCTCCAGCAGGTCGGCTCCGCGCAGGTCGGCCCCGCAGAGCGTGGCGCCCTGGAGATTCGCCTGGGTCAGATCCGCATGCTCCATACCGGCCTGACTTAGATCGACTTCCCGCAGATCGGCCTGGTGCAAGTTGGCGCGGCTCAGATCGGCTCCGATCAGTCGAGCCTGATGCAGGTTGGTCCGGACAAGAGTCGCCTGGATCAAGTTGGCTCCACCCAGGTCGGCTTCGCGGAGATCGGCCTCCAGCAGATCCGCACCTTCCAGGTCGGCATCACCAAGCATAGCCCGGCCCATATTGATCTGCCGTAGATCTGCACTGGAAAGATCAACATCCCGCAGCATCGCTTCCCGCAGATCGGCCTGATACAGGTTGACGCGACTCAGGTCAGCGCCACGGAGATTCGCCTGCCCAAGGTTTGCCTGGTTCATGGATGCCCCCGAAAGACTGCTCTCGCTCAGGTTGGCCGCTTGCAGGTTGCTCTGGCTCAGATTAGCATCGCGGAGATTGGCCTGGCTCAGGTCTGTGCCGTGCAGATCCAACTGCGCCAGATTAAGCCGCTGAAGATCCTGTCCACGCAGCGCTGTGGCGGTTGTCTGTTCCTGAATGGCGCGTTCTACATGGTCACGGGTTAACTTTGGCATACTCTTCCTTTATGTTTGTTGTCATCAGAACCGGGGTAGGTAGGGGGAATGTTGTTACAGAAAGAACAGATAGAAAGTACAAACAAAGGATAGCGAACAAACGCGGTGTCAAGTAGCAATGCACCAGACATGCTTTGTTCCAGGTTACTTTGTTCTGTATTCTCTCTAATATTATTGTAGCACAGAATAGCGTTGAATGTAGCCGGTCTCTGATGGAGAACAGAAAAGAAGCCCTCGCCGTATCTTTCCAGAAAAATTGTTCTTTGTTCTCTGTTCTCTGTTCTTTCGCACTAAAATCCGACCTCTACCAGTGTTCGTGCTGTGCGATCCTGCCGAAACCCGACGCCATCCTGGATCAGGCCGACGTAAAAACTCATCTGCGTCTCGCGTTGTAGCACCTCGACATTGCCGACAACCTCAACCTCTTCTCCCGGCATCAACCAGTCCTCCTCGCCGGGAATAGTCCACTCCTCCGGCGGACGCTCCGAAAGCGCCCAGCGGAATGGATAACGCTTGGCACCGCCGCCGCTGTTGGCATCCCAGTCAAGTCCAACACGCCAGAACCCACCGGCTCGGGCCGCATATTGCTCATTCGCAACCGAGGAGAAGACTTCATTGGTAGTGTAGGTGAAGCCACTGGGTGGGCCATAGGTGCGGATCGGCACATCACCGGTATTCTTCACACGCATTGTCACCGTAAGCGTATCTCCCAGCATCAGTTGCTCCGGCGCAATCCGTGCCTCCGTGATGGTTGCCTCCGGCTGTCCTACATCCTCCAGGATGATCGGTCCCTGTCGCTGTACTACATTGCCATACTGATCTTCAGCGCTGATAGTGTAGGTATACACACCACCCGGCAGGGGCGAGTCGTCGGGGCGCTTGCCGTCCCAGACATGATGTTGCTCAATCGCATCTTCTTCACTGCGTGTCACCAGCGCAAACGTCTGACCATCCGGCCCGCTGATGTCAATGTCTACGGTCGCTGTTACCGGCAGGCGATAGGTAAACTCAGCCACATCATCAATCGCATCGGCATTGGGCGAGATAGTCTCCGGATAGACAACCAAGTTCTCGATAGCGGGCATCGGCACATCGCTATCGGTAATGGTGACGGGTAACCGCTCTTCGACGACTGGGCCACCTGCAACGGGCTCTGCCTGCACAACCACGGTGTAGTCCCCGCTGGGTAGCAACCGGCGCTGCATTGTCGGGTCATCCGTAACCGGCACGGTGCCGTCAAACCGCAGCGTGTAGGGATGCGCTGCGGCGTTACGCGGCTCGTCCTGCCGTAGTTCGTGCGCCTCTCCCTGGCTATCTTCCAGCCAGATGGTCACCTGGGCGTCCTGGCTGATACGATAGTGAATATCAAGCGTTTCGCCGCCACCTGTGGGCCGAAAGACCTGCGTGCCGGCCTGGACATCGTCAAGCAGCGGCTGTCCCGCGCACGCTGTCAATATAAAAAGCATGCAACCCAGGCCGATAACCAGCAGTCCTGGTTGCAATGAATATATCAGCAAACGTGATAGTGAACGCATACCTTCCTCACTCTACTGGCTGTGCGCCTGCTGCTCAAGCACGTCATCCTACCAGCATCCGCTCATCAGTGCAACTCCC
>CAKZQX010000409.1 GCA_937141995.1 uncultured Chloroflexaceae bacterium
CGGTCCGGCAGTGCGTTCCACCACCAGCCCGATCGTGCCATGGTCCGCGCCGATCAGCTCGATAGCACTGGCGACGATGCGGGTCAGCAACGGTTCAAGCTCCAGTTCGCTGCTGATCAGTTCGATCACCTGGCGCAGGCTCTCGGCGCGGCGCAGGACTTCGTCACGCTGTTGTTGCAGGATCTCCACGGTCATACCAGCGCTCACCCGCTTCCCAGAGTTGTACCGGATTAGGTCTAGGTCTATTATACCGGATGGACCGGGAAGCACAAAGAACCAGGTTGAGGGCGAGAAAACCCCGGACCTGGTTCTTGCGCGTGCAAGTTGCCGGCTTTTTTACTGCTTGAGGCGTGGGTCGAGCGCATCGCGCAGACCGTCACCCAGCAGATTAAACCCCAGCACCGCCAGCATGATCGCCATGCCGGGGAAGAAGACCAGATGCGGCGCGGAGAAGACCTGGTTGCGTTCACTGCTCAACATCGAGCCCCACTCGGGTGTTGGCGGTTGCGCGCCCAATCCCAGGAAGGAGAGCGCAGCTACATCCAGGATGGCAATCCCGATCCCCAGGGTGCCCTGCACAATCAGCGGCGAGATGGCGTTAGGCAAAATATGCCGGAAGAGAATCCGTGGGTGGCTACTGCCGATCGCGCGGGCGGCGGCGGCATACTCCTCCTCCTTGGTTGCAAGAATGCCGGCGCGGATCACGCGGGCATACTGCGGGATGGTGACAATGGCAATCCCCAGCATCGCATTCATCAGCCCCGGCCCCAGTACACTCACAATGGCAATTGCCAGCAGCAGGAAGGGAAAGGCCAACTGTACATCCAGGATGCGCATAATCACATCTTCCACCCAGCCGCCGAGATAACCCGCCACCGCGCCCAGTAGTACCCCGGCCAGCATCGCCACTGCCACCGTGATAAACCCGATAAAGAGCGAGACGCGTGTGCCATAAACAACCCGGCTAAACTGATCCCGAAAGTTGCCGTCAACGCCCATTATATGCTGCGACTGCATTTCGTCACACCCCAGCAGATGAACGCAGGGCGGCGCACGCTTGCCGACATCCTCAATCCCCAGCAGCACCTGCTCCGGGTCGTAGGGCGCAATGAGCGGAGCAAAAATTGCCACCAGGATCATTGTCCCGATAATCAACAGGCCCGCGATGGCCGAGCGCTGTCGGGAGAAGCGCCGGAGCGCCTGTCGCCAGGGACTCGCGGCTGTGCGCCGGGGCAGACTGATTGCAACTGTCTCTACATCTACTGCCATGATCACACTACCTCTAGTTCAGCCGAATACGCGGGTCGAGCAGAGCATACGAAAGATCGACCAGCAGATTCACCATCACATACGTAAACGCCACCGCCAGCGTCACGCCCTGGATAATCGGGTAATCTCGTGCGGTAATCGCCTCGAACAGGATGCGCCCAACGCCCGCCAGGTTAAAGATCGTCTCAGTCAGCACTGCCCCGCCAAACACCGTCCCCAACTGCAACCCGACGATGGTGACAACCGGCAGCAGCGCGTTGCGGAAGGCATGCGACAGGATGACCACATGGTCGGACAGCCCCTTGGCGCGCGCCGTGCGCACATAATCCCGCCCCAGCACCTCCAGCATGCTCGAGCGGGTCATCCGCGCAATAATCGCCATCGGTATCGTTGCCAGCGCCACGGCAGGCAAAATCAGATGTTTGATCGTTGCGCCCAGCAACTCCCAGTTAAATGTAATAATCGCGTTAAAAATATAGAGATTAGCGAAAAACTCCAGCAGGCGGTAGAGCCTGGTTTTCGGTTCAATATTCCAGTTGTACACTTCAAAGAAGGGCGTGGCATCCATACCGGCGGGTAGACGACCCGAAGGAGGCAGCGCAAACGGCGTATCGCGCAAGAGCAGCGCAAACACATACGCCAGCATCAACCCCAGCCAGAACACCGGCATCGACACGCCGATATTGGCCCCGACCATCGTGCCCACATCCACCGCCGAGTTGCGCCGGATCGCCGCCAGCAGACCGGCCGGCACACCGATGAGCGTTGCAATTGCCAGCGCGGTTAGCCCCAGTTCAATTGTTACGGGCAGCCGCTCGACCAGGATCTGCATGATCGGACGCCTAAAGCGGATCGACTCGCCCAGGTCGCCCCGCAGCACATCAAGCGCATAGATGCCAAACTGTACCGGGATCGGCTGATCCAGTCCCTTCTCCCGGTTGAAGCGCGCGCAGATGTCAGGTGTGGCCTTCTCGCCCAGCATGGCCGTGCAGGGGTCGCCGGGGATCATGCGGGCCAGCGCAAATGTCACCAGCAGCACCCCCGCCAGGACAGGAATTGCCGATAGGAGACGTCGAATGATATATTTGATCATAATCGTGTACTAAATATAGTGATCGATTTTGGCGAAGTTAACGTAAACTGAGGAATATCCGCAGTACCACCTTATGGTGGGATTGTGCTGCCACAACCCCACCTGATGGCAAAACGAGATCGTGCCGGGGTTACTCGGCGGCGTCTCCGCCTTCCTCGTTAATAAAGCCACCCCAGAGTGCCGAGAAGTAGGTGAACGCGCCCGTGTTGCCGACATGCAGCGGATGGGATGCATCCCACTGCACCGCCCAGGACATCACCACATCGTTGGCGTCCAACTCCGACCCATCGTGGAACATGACGCCCTCCCGCAGGCTGCAGGTCCAGACCGTCAGATCGTCGCTGGGCTCACAGGCGGTCGCCAGGGCCGGCTCCACTTCCGTGCCGCCCACCTCGTAGCGCAACAGCCCTTCGAGCACCTGCTCACAGGCCCGCAACGACTCGCCGTCGGTCTCGTCCGCGCAGTAGAGGCTGATCGGCTCCGCATTCTGCATCCAGACAAAGGTGTCACGCTCACCCGGTTGCACCACGGCAAAATACTCATTGCTGAGCGGGCTGGCGTGCGCGCCCGCGACATCGGCCTGGTAGACCACTGCCGAACCGCCGTTGGCAATCGGCACCATCGGGGCATGCTCTTTGATCAGGTTGTTGGCCTCCTCGTAGAGCGGGCGGCGCTCCTCGTTATCGGCCAGGGAAGCCGCCTCTTGCAGCGTTGAGGTGATATCTTCAAATTTCTCACCAAACTGCTGCGAGGCACCCGCGCCAAAGTGGAAATCGACAAAGTTGGTCATATCGGGATAGTCGGCGTTCCAGCCCAGCAGATGCAGCCCTTCCAGTTCACCCGCGTCGGCTGCGGCAATAAACGCGCCCGACTCCATCACATTGATCTCCGTCGTGATGCCAATCTCGGCCAACTGCGCCTGCAGATCCTGCGCAACCACACCCGGCTCGGGCAGGTAGCTGCGGACCACATCGCGGTAGGCAATCTCCGTCTCAAAGCCCTCGGGATAGCCCGCCTCGGCCAGCAGTTCCCGTGCGCGCTCCGGATCATATTCGTACCACTCCTCGCCGACGCAGGCATTGGGAATGGCGCATGGCGTAAAGTGGGTTGCCACACTCGATCCGGGTGGATAGAAGTTATCGACAATACGCCGGCGATCAATCCCCATCGCAATCGCCTGGCGCACCTGCTCATTGTCAAACGGCGGGTAGGTGTTGTTCATCCCCACGTAGAAGATATTCAGTGGGGCGCGCTCGATCAACTGCAGATTCTCATCCTCTTCGGCGTTAACAAAGTCATCGGGGGCCGGGTTGTCGATAGCATCCACCGTTCCCGTCTGCAGTTCGAGCAGGCGCTGGGCTGCTTCCGCACTCCAGCGGAAGACCAGCGTCTCCGTCTGGGCCGGATCGCCCCAGTAGTCTGCGAAGCGTGAGTAGACCACCTGCTCACCCCGATCCCAGGTATCGACCATGTAGGGACCGGTGCCGACCGGGTTCTCCAGTGGCGAACCATCTGTGGCCTCAAGATGCTCGCTCGGCTGGATGGAGAAGGGCACAAACGCCGCTTTAACCGGGAAGGCCGGGTCAGGGCGGCACATCGTGAACTGCACCGTCATCTCATCAATAGCGGCGATTTCCTGCAAGATTCCGCCATACTCACAATCGGGCGCGCTGACCACCAGCAGATCACCCTCGGCTGCGGCCGTTTCTTCGGTCGGCTCCTCCTCGGCATCAGCTTCGGTCGGCTCCTCCTCAGCATCGGCTGCGGTTGGCGCTTCCGCCTCAGTTTCTGTAGTTGGCTCGGTGGCCTCGGTTGGTGCTTCGGGAGCGGCGCCCTGCTGACCACCACAGGCTGCCAGAATGGGGAGAAACAACGCCAGCAGGAGCAGCAATGCTGCCTGGCGGCGCCAGTGTGTACCTACTACGTACATAGTTTTACCTCATGGTAACTGTAAGAGATCATCACAAACAGATCAACTATCACATCTGAGTTATGACCGGCAGATCACCCCCCTTCGGGCTATGCTATCGGACACAGACAGATCAATCCGGTACCGGGTGAGGGGACACCCGCCCCGATGGTATCCGGGAAAACCGGCGAGTATAGCTGGGGCCAGAGAAACGATTGAGGATTATAGCAGAAAGGCCAGGGGGCGTCAACGTGCGCGCAGGCAGGAGGTGCAACGTAATACGTGGTGGGGGTTTGGACCACGAAAGCTACGTTTTGGACCACGAACGCCACGGAATGAGCGAACAACGCGAAACGTGGGGGCATCCGCGACTACCGTCTGGGCAGAATAGGTTTCGCGGAGCACACTGTCCGAATGAGCGTCACTATCTTGACTTGTAGCAAAAAATAACACTACATGACTGACAGATAATGCTGACTCATGCTACTCCTGACGGCTATCGCTTTTAAAGACATTAGGACGGAGATTCTGGCATACGGTCAGCAATTCCTCATACCGATGATGATGCTGACACCACAGAACAAGTTCCCGTGCTTTATCTGTTTTTCCTGAACCAGACAAAGCTTCATAATCTATCTGCATGTCACAACAAAGATTGCGCAACTCGGTTTCATTGAAATAGTGGGTCAGCACATTGCGGATTTTCACCGCAGGCATGCTTGTCGATACATTACCACCTGTTTCAAGAACTTGTGTGAGCGAATTGGCATTTCGAGCAGTTTCTTTTTCTACCTTAACTTGATAGTGTGCAGCCATGCCGAAATGTGCTGAGTAGTAACCTCTATCAAGCACAATGTAAGTTTCCGTAAGGCCATTTGGTAGTTCTCGGGTAATTTTATCTCCTTCTTCAATTAGTAAAGTAGAGTCACTGATAAAAATGATTTTAGAGTCTACGAGTGCTTTAACATTGTCAAAGCGTTGTCCATCAGATTTGATTAAACTGACAATATCATTCAACATGCGCTCAAAAGCCATTGACATATTCGCACCTATTTTTAATATGTGACAACTACACAATTATACTAAATCCGTCTTTCTCCACCACGAGGTTTTGTCTAAAAGACAACTTTGTCTGCAAGCCTACCATCCTATACAGCTAATCTTACCCATAAAAACCCTACCACAAAGTATAAGCACAACCCGATAGCATGTCAAGCCAAATACCGGCTACATTCCTGACTTCACATCATCACTGCTCAAGGAACGTGCGCGCCGGTATGATGCGGATGCCGCGGTACGGGTTTAATACCAGCAAGTCCGCATCACCCGTGATGAGCGTGTCTGCTGCCCCACTGACCGCAACTTCAAGGAACTTGTTATCTTCAGGATCACGACAGTCAGTAATCTTCTCACTAATAGTTACCAGATGTGCATGTTGCAGAAAAACGGCAAGAAATTGCTCACGTTTATCGAATGATAGATAGCGATCAAACTTATTGCGTAAAAGCACGCTGGTAAGTTCAAGCAAGGTTGACTCTGCGACAAGCAGCGTGCCATCAGCCAGGGCAGCATCGAGTGCCTGGCGTGGCAGCGACTCGCGCAACAACGCGGCGCTAATGATGGTATTGGTGTCAAAGACGATCCGCTCACGTTTCATCGTGGAGCAACTCATCAAGGATTTCGGGTGTCAGCCCTTTTGCCTGCGCTTCATAGCTGAGATCGTCCATGATCTGCTGCAAGGTGGTTGTTGCGGTGGTGGGATTTGTCTGTAAAAGCATCCGCAACAGTAGTTGGATCTTGCGGCGCTCTTCATCGGACGCAGCATAGTAGCGCGTTGCGGTATCGGGATCAATCGGGATGGTTATTGTTGTCTCGCTCATGGCGATATTTCCTTAGACAAAGAACAGACCAGTGGTTCAATAATAGAGTTTCTGGCACTTTCTGTTCTGTGTTCTTTATAATAAATAGGTATGCAAATCTACTTTTTGATTTCTTCTTTGTATAAATTCGCAATAACATTTACATGTATGAAGATATGTCTCATAGTGACAATGAACTCTTTTTCCAAGGCTGAGTAAATCATATCATTTTATCATAGTATAACTGCAAGTATGGCGACAGACAACTGCACTACTGGCCTCACCAGAGCCGACTCACTCCATAGGTATCAAAGAGCGTATCAATGCTAATCAATGGTATCCCTTCAATCAGACTTTGTGCAATCAGCAGGCGATCAAACGGATCACGATGATGAAATGGCAGTGTTGCAATATGCAACGTATGACTGATGGTAATATCGAGCAGGTTGATATTATTCAACATTAGTTGATCAGGAATGAACCGATCGAATGACTGACGTATCTGAAGTTTACCCAGGCTAACCTTAATTGCCATTTCCCACACACTGGCAATACTGAGTAACAGATCATTGCTTGGCTCCTCAATGATTATGCGGGCCTGAGCACTGAGCGACGGATTATCTTCAATAAACCAGATGAAACTATGTGTATCAAGGAGAAAATTCACCCCATATACTCCCGCCACTCCCCAGGCAATACATCAAAATCCTCCGCCATGGCGATCATGCCGCGGGCACTGCCTGGTCGGCGCGGTTGCCGGGCAGGTTGCAGCGGTACTAACCGAACCGTCTGCTGATCGTCCGTCGTAATCAGCACGATTTCGCCGCGTAGGGCGGCAGCGATTAAGCCGGGTAGTTGCCGGGTTGCTTCGTCTACGTGGAGTTGCTGCATGCTCAGAGCCTCCGATAATCTGGCGGTATGACCTTTGGTATGCAGTATAGCACACCATCATCTGATGCATCCATCGGGCTGAGGTGCATTCGTGTATTCGTGGACGGTAGGCTACGTCAACATGGATAGTAACCGTCGTGCTAATGTTTGTCGGCATCAGGCAGGAAGCTCGGAACCGCCTGATGAAGTTTGAAAAAATAGTCCGGATATGAATGACCGGGAGTCCCGGTTTTAGCCGGTTGGATGCCTGCTGGGGCCAGGGTATACCACTGGGAACTCCGGTTGAAGCGGGGACGCCTGATCAGTGGTGTCCGGATCTAATGTTCAAAATTCATAAGGCGGCACTATGAGCATGGTACGGGCCTCTGACATCGCCCTACCGCCCACACTGGGTCGGGTGTTGCGCCTGCTCGTAGACCCGTTCAAACTCCTCCATAAACTGCCCGGCCAGCGTGGGGTCATCCACAATCAGCAGATTCTCGTCGTTGGTTTCCTCGGCGCGTTTGGTGAAGTTGTACGAGCCCGTAATAACCGTGCGTTCGTCGATGATGATGACTTTGTGATGCATCGTGTAGCAGTTGCCGTCGTCCAGCACCGCAATCCCCTGGCTCTGGAGCGTGTCAAATTCTGCGCCGATGCCGCCGGCGTTGCGCGTCTCGAATACGCCCTGCACCGTAACCCCGGCCGCGTGGCGGTCAACCATGGCTTGCGCAATCTCGTCGCTGGTGAAGGAGAAGGCCAGAAAGTGGATGCTGGACTGCGCGCCTGCCAGCCACTCCACCAGGCGTGGGGCGGGGCGGTCCTGCGGCGAGAAGTAGTTCTCAATTGTCACTGTGCCCACCTGGATCAGCGGATAGGGCGACAGCGACTCTTTATCGTTGCCGAATGTCCCGGCAAACATCTGCTCAAACTCAATAGCATAGTTTGCCACCACCCGCTGAATGGTAATCCGCAGCAGGTTGTTGTTATTGCGATAGGTGCCATTAATGGTCATATTCCAACTGCCCATCCAGACCAGCGCGTTGTCGATGATCACGAACTTGCTGTGCAGAAAGGCGGTTGAGTCCTGCCAGGCAATCGGGATGCCGGCCGCTTCCAGCCGGCCGGCCCACTCGGCCATCTCCGGTTTCTCGAGATTCTCACGGTCCAGCGCCAGCCGAACCGCCACGCCGCGCTCAACTGCGCGGATCAGCGCATCGGCAATTCCCCGCAGGTTATACTCAAACACGGCTACATCAACCTGTTGTTGAGCGGCATCAATATCGGCAATCAGCGCCGTCTCGTGCGGGGGCGGCGTGCGGCGTTCCGGCTCATCGGGGTAGACCAGCCATGGCGTGGTAAAGAAGGCCTGGATGCTTCCCGTGCCATCCTCATAGACCAATGGATCTGGTGGCTCTGAGGTGACCGGCGCTACCTCGATCAGGTCTCCCAGGTCTTCCAGGTCTTCCACTTCGCCCAACTGCTCCAGGTCAATCTCGATATAGCCCTGCTGAATCAGGTAGCCGACCAGCAGCAGGAGCAGGACGGCAATTACCGTCCGGATCGTAGGCGGCCCCCGGCGGCGACCAGCGCGGCGTGACTTGGATGATTTCCGACGAC
>CAKZQX010000410.1 GCA_937141995.1 uncultured Chloroflexaceae bacterium
GTCGGTACAACGCTTCTTCACCGATGTGACGATCCACTTTCAAGAAGCGATTGTCGTAGCGGTCATCGGTCTGGCGGTCAACCTCTTCAGTGCGTTCCTGCTGCGCGACCATGATCATCACCATCACCACCACGATCATCACCACCACGATCATCACGACCACGACCACAATCACGACCACGACCACAATCACGATCATGCACACCCGCACGTAGCGCATCAGCATGATCATAACCTGCGCGCGGCCTACCTGCATGTCCTGGCTGATGCACTGACCTCGCTACTGGCAATTGTGGCGCTGGTGGCCGGGATGCTGCTGGGTTGGACCTGGATGGATGCCACGATGGGCATTGTAGGCGCAGTCGTCATTACCCGCTGGTCATACGGGCTCCTACGCGACACCAGCACGATCCTGCTGGACAGCGACGTTGATCCGGCTACTGTCACCGCGATCCAGACGGCCATCGAAGCCGATGCGGATAACCGGGTGGTCGATCTGCATGTCTGGCGGGTGGGACCGCAGCACCTGGCGGCGATTGTGGCGGTGGTGACGCACTACCCCCAGCCACCGGACCACTACAAGCAGCTTATCGCCCGGATGGCCGACATCACGCATATGAGTGTCGAAGTGCATCACTGTCTGGGCGAGCCCTGTCTGCCGCAGCATCCGCCGGGCTGATGCCCGGCGGGATGCGGATATTTTGGGAGGGACGTGCTGTTGCGCGTCCCCCATTTATCCTGCTCCGGTCAAGTCTGTGCTATCATGACCGCAGACAATCGCGGAAGGAGGCAGATGATGGAACCGCCATTTCCAGGCATGGACCCCTATCTGGAAGCGCCGACGATGTGGCCGGATGTGCATCATGAACTTATCGGAACGCTGCGTGACCAACTCCAGGCGGTCCTGGCACCGCGCTACCGGGCTGTGATCACGCCCTATGCAACCCTCGAGAGTGTTGAGGTTGCGCCGATACGCAAGGTGGTGCCGGATGTCGCGCTGATTGAGCGTGATCCGGACGCGCCATCCGCGGGGAGCGGGGCCGCCTTCGAGCCGGCCCCCCTGACCCTGCCCGCCGTAATGGAGGTGGAGGTCGAGTATGCCCGCATCGAGATCTACACTGTCGGCCAGCGCACGCTAGTGACGGCGATTGAACTGCTTTCCCCCGCCAACAAACGTCCCGGAGTGAATGGGGCCGACGCCTACGAGCAGAAGCGCCAGGAGATCTTCGGCAGCACCGTTAATCTATTGGAAATTGACCTGTTGCGGAGTGGACGCCGCCCGCAGGTCGCGCGTCCACTTCCAGCGGCCCCCTATTTTGTCTTCCTGAGCCGCGTGCAGCACCGCCCCTACATCGAGATCTGGCCGCTCGCGCTGCGCGAGCCGATCAAACTGCTGCCGGTCCCCCTACTCTCCCCCGACCCGCCCGCGCCGCTTGATCTGACAGCGGTCATTCACACGGCCTACCGCCGCGGCCGCTATGACCTGGATATCGATTACCATGAACCACCGCCACCGCCCGACCTCGCCGAGGACGATGCCGCCTGGCTGGATGCCCACCTGCGCGAGCGCGGGTTGCGCCCCTGATTGCCGGGCTGCCGGCTTGTGCTGCTACCTGGCGCTCTCCGGCGCGGACGTGAGCAATAGCAGTACCATCACCACCGGCATTTTGGCAACAATGCTGTGTGGCAGGCGCGGCGGCATATGCACCCAGGTAGTTACCCGCCTGGAGCCGGCGGAGGACGAAGATAGTATCATCCTGAAAAATGGTAAGCTGGTTATGAATTTCACGGAACAGCCCTGCCGGAGGCAAAACTACCTGCCAGGTCAGTGACGGCGTGCTACCAATCTGACTTCCAAACTGCAAAGACCAGACGCACCACGAAGACTACGAAGAACCACGAATGGCGGCACAGCGGGTATGAGCGCGTGTATCCATCAGATTCATTGCTTCGTGCATTGCATAGGATTCGTGGCTTTCTGGCAGGTTTGGCCGTAAATTGGTGTAACTCTGATGGAAAAGGAGATTATATGAAAGGCGCGAGTACAGCTTTCGTCGTACTGGCGGCGCTATGCTGGGGGCTATCGGGCGGGATCGGCGGGATGCTTATGGCCGAGGGTTGGGACGCATTCGTGGTGTCGTTCTACCGGGGTGCGATCGGGCTATTGTTTGTCCTCGTCTGGCTAGCGTTGCGTCCGCAGGGCAGTGGACTGACAAGTCGCCGGTTATGGTTCTGGTCGGCGATTGCCGGTCTCGGCGTCGCCGGCAACTTCGCTTTCTATTTCGTGAGCATCACGGAGGGTAGTGTCGCGGTTGCGGTGACGCTGATGTACTGCGCGCCGGTGTTCGTTTATCTCGTGTCCTTCGTTCTCAAGCTCGAGCAACCGACTCTGCTTAAGTGGGTCGCGATCGCCGTGGTAATGCTTGGCGTCGTGCTGATCACACGTATTTACGAGACTGAGGCGGGCAACGTCACGCTGATCGGCGCCGGCGCCGGCCTACTTTCCGGGCTATCCTATGCGGTATTTATTTTCGGCTTCAAGTATGCGGCACCGCACGGTAGCCCGCAGGCAATTCTCGTGATCGCGTTCACCGCACTGGTCTGCATACTCATCTGGCCGGGCGATGCCGACCAGACTGTGGCAGTGTTGAGCACACCGAGCTGGCCGCTGTTCGCAGTGCTGGGGGTGCTTGGCGCGGGATTGTCATTCATTCTCTATATCATCGGCCTCAACCATACCGCGCCGGCCGTGGCCTCAATTGTGGCAATGGTCGAGCCGGTGACCGCAGCGCTATTCGGCGTCGTAGTTTTAGATGAAACCCTGGTTGTCTCGCAGATTTTCGGCATGGCACTGATATTAGTCACAGTGACCGCGTTGAGTGTATATTCAGGCGCTCGACAGACATCTTCCGAGTTAACCACTTGCTGAGTAGAGCTTGGATCTA
>CAKZQX010000411.1 GCA_937141995.1 uncultured Chloroflexaceae bacterium
AGGGGCCATCTTTTCCACAAAAAATTTGCTCTGGGAGCAAATTTTTTGTGGAAAAATAAAACAAGTACCATGCTGCCGCAGGCCAATCCGGCCATTACTGTGCTCAAACGCCCAGTTTGCAAATCCACCGCGTAAGTCCTGTCAGTATCAGAAGCCAACAAGAGGAAGAGACACGCCGCAGCGCGTCTCTCCAAAGCGTTATCCCCGTTGTGTGGATAGGCGGGGAAGCACAGGTCGGCGGGGTGCGGGCCGATCCGTCAGCAGCGATTGCGCCAGCGTCTGTAAGAACAATCGGATGGGTAAGGAGGTTGTCAGCGCCATAACTTCGCGGAGCGAGGCGCGCTCATCCAGGAAGCGGAAGATCCGCTCAATCGGATTGCGCTGGAACATTACGCTGAAGATCGGCTTGATCCGCTCGCCATAGCTCTGCATCACCTGGAGCAGTAGCGAGTCAAGCAGTTGGTAGTGGCGCGGGTTGCCGGCTCCGGTGAAGGGATGCCCATGCTCAAGCAGCGAGGCAACAATCGCCGCCGAGTCCTGCTGGATACGCACAAAGGCATAGCCCGTGCTGGGCTTGATCTGACCACCCTTCGTGCCGATGGTGTAGACATGCTGCCCGGTCTGGCGCGGGAAGGGATGGTCGGTCGCGGGGACCACGCCATTCTCCCTACTCAGAATCGTGTATTCGCCAATCCCCAGCGTGGTTTCGAGATAGGTCATCAGTGCCTGTTCGTAGGCGGTATGGCTAAAGTGATCGGGCGAGAAGGCCGTAAACTCAACCAGCGCGCGCCGTTCGCTCAGTGGGAGCAAATAGAAGAAGCGGGTCTCGCTGGCCTGCGGGGTGCGAAAATCCATCAGTGTGGCGGCGGCAGTATTGAAAACCGCGTCAGGGGTTTCGATCTCCCAGCCTTTGAAGTTCAAATTGATGTGATGATGCGGGCGCGGGTCACGCTTGAGTACCGCCGGACGGAAAATGCTATCAAACACCCAGGTACCCCGCACAATCTGCCCGTTAACCGTGACGTAGGCGGCATCTGCGCCATCGGTAATCTGCTCCACGACACCCCGCTGCCAGGTGACATTGGGATATTCTGCCAATTTTTGCTGCACATGCGTGTAGAAGTCAATCCCCCGGATCATCTGATACTGATAGCGATTGAGATCAATTGTCTGGGTACCAGCATCCCCGACGATCTGCAACTGATTCCATGAACGATAGACGATATCGTCAAAAAGGGTTGGCTGATCCGTCCAGAAACACCAGGTCCGGTCATTCTGATCTTTAGGACTTTTATCGATAATCAGGATTGAGCAATCCTGTAAAGCGCTGCAAAGCAGGTGATAGGCCAGGCTCAAACCGGCGGCACCCCCCCCGGCGATGATGATATCATACTGTTCCATAAGGTTCACTCGCTGATTGGTTATATTAGGCTGCGTTTATCTGCTGTTACTGTAGCATGTGCGCGTGAACCCGGCGTCAGGCAGAGGATAGAATGGGAGATCCATCAGGAGGTGGAGGCCGGTGTGATGCCTGGGGTGTAGCGAGCGAGAACCGAGAACAATTCGAGAACAGAAAACAAAGAACCAGAGAACAAAGCAAAGCAGGTTATATGCATCTACGTGCTTTGTTCTCGCAGTCTCTGACTTTTTCGTTCTCTGTTCGCTGGTTCTTTCTATCAAGCACCATTGTCAGTTGGTTGGGCGGCCGCGTGGAGCAACTGTTCTGCGGCAGCCAGATCGGGCACCTGCTGTACGGCTACAATCAGGCGGTGCAACTCTGACGGGCGCTGTATCCGGCGAATATCGCGTACCAGTGCAAGTGGTGCCGCCGGAAAGCGTATCAGCAGGGTATCCTCAAGCGTCTGCTGCAACGCCTGGCGGGACTGCTCTTCTTGCTGCCGGAACTGCTCTTCCTGCTGCCGGCGGAGTTGCTCTTCCTGCTGCCGGCGGAGTTGTTCTTCATGTTCCCGCAACTTCGCCTCGTACATCTCGCGCAGTTCTTCGCGCAGTTTGTCGCGCAGTTCTGCTTCGCGCTCCTGCATCAACAGGTCAAATAGTCCAGACCCCATGAGTTTCTCCCTTCCGACCAGATTCATAAATCGTCGCGGTTGCAGAAGTGGTTCCGCAAAGGTACCCAGAATTGATAACAGATCCCCCTGCTGCGTTGGTGGTACCTGCGCGACCACCATGCGGGCGGCTGCTTCGACCAGGGAGGCATCGGCATTCCGCATCAGCGGGCTGAGTACTGCCAGCCCCAGGCTGTTCGCGGCCAACGCTGCCTGCGCATCCTGCGTCCAGAGTTGGATCCGCCCCACCGGCCACGCCTGCACGACCTGCCCATCGATCACTTGCGTCAGCGTATCGCCCACGTCATATTCCGGCGCGCGATAGACCACC
>CAKZQX010000412.1 GCA_937141995.1 uncultured Chloroflexaceae bacterium
CGTGCAAATTTTTATGAAAAAGATGGATCAAGTACTACGCTGCCGCAGGCGAATCAGGCTTTCATTGGATCAAACGTCCGATTTGTACGTCCACCGCGTACGTCCTGTGATTCACAGGCGTTACGCAGTGCGCGTTCAAACGGGCCGTTTGTTCCCGCCAACGGCGAATCGGGCCATGGGTCCAGGCAAACGCCTGGTTTGGAACCGACCGCGTAACGCCTGTGAATCAAGGGTATAATGAAAGAAATCAGACAAAAAGCTGGAACAGCATACAAATGATGGAACAGATAGAACAGTCCAACGGCAGACCGCCGCTGATCTGCCTTGACCGCATCAGCAAAAGTTATGAGGAGGCCGGACGACGGCATACGGTGCTGCACGAAGTCAGTACAACGTTTGCGCGGGGGGAAACGGTGGTGCTGCTGGGCAAGAGCGGCAGCGGCAAGAGTACCCTGCTCAACCTGCTGAGTGGGATCGACACCCCTACCAGCGGTGAGATCTGGATTGATGATCAACCGCTCACCCGGCTGTCGGAGCATGCACGGACGCTCTTCCGGCGGCGCAAGATTGGCTTTGTGTTTCAGTTTTTTAATCTGGTACCGACGCTGACCGTACTGGAGAATCTGCTCTTGCCGCTGGAATTAAACGGACGTACAGCCCCGGCTGATCGGCAGGTAGCAGTTGATCTATTGGCGCGGGTGGGCCTGGCGGATCGCGGTCGGAGTTACCCCGACCGGCTTAGCGGCGGAGAGCAGCAGCGTGTAGCGATTGCCCGGGCACTGGTGCATGATCCGCTGCTGGTGCTGGCGGATGAACCCACCGGCAACCTGGACAGCGAAACCAGCGAGCAGGTGCTCGATCTACTGGGAACGCTTACCCGGCAGACGGGGAAGACCATGCTAATGGTGACACATAGTCCCGATGCGGTGGCGCTGGCAAACCGGATATTCCGACTCCGTGAGGGACAGTTGGTTGAAGAACCGCGGGCCAACGTGGTGGGAGAACCATAGTGCCGCAGCAGGTCGGACCGGGGAATGGCTTCTGCCGCGGCGCGCAGGTCTATGCTACAGGTAGAGTGCAACCTCCTCCAACGGCCAGAAGCGCACAATCACCCGCCCGACGATCTGGTCGGCGGGAATGGTTCCAAAGGCGCGGGAGTCCCGGCTGACGCCCCGATTATCGCCCATAAAGAAAAACTCGTCCGGGCCTAAGGTCAGAGGGCCGCAGTAGGCGCTGCACTGGGTAAAGGCTCCATTGACATACGGTTCGGTCAGTGGGTCGCCGTTGACACGCACTTCGCCATCACGGATCTCAATCGTATCCCCCGGCACTCCGATCAGGCGCTTGATCAGTGCGTCACCCGTAAGCTCCGCATTATCGAAGAAGACGACCACCTGTCCCCGTTCAAGTCCCAGCAACTCTTGCTCGTTGCCGCCGGATGCTTCGGCGCTGTGAGCAAAATGGTGCAACCAGAAACTCCCGACCTGACTGACCATCACCCGCTGACCCTCGTGAAAGTTGGGTTCCATACTCGACTGGCGGATTTCAAAGCGCCCGATGAGTGAGCTAAAGATCAGAAAAAACAGCAGGACCTGCATCAGATTCTGGAGCAACTCAAACATGGTATACTGTGCGACCTGTCGTTCGTCTGTCGCGGTTATGGGCAGGGTCGCCGGCAACCCGGGGACATCATTGACGGATGCGCGGCGCTGTTCATAATAAATGCCCTGTTCCGGCCCTGGCAATGGTTGTCGTTCCTCTGTCAAAGGTAAACCTCACCTCTCTTCTTGCTGCAATTACCCGCCGCGTGCTCCCAGCACAATCGGTGTGCCACGCGGCACCCAGTCCCCCGCCTGAATGGGATTGCCCCGTGCATCGGACATGCTGACAACATCGCCGGGACGGTAGCGTGACAGATCAGGACTATTTTGCAGATCGGTATAGTTCCATGACAAACCCTCCGTCTGTGACAGGAGTGCTTTGGCCGCATCTTCGCTCATCCCGGTTAACTCCGGCACCTGAACTTTATCACCAATACTCACAATCAGCGCAATGGTATCACCGGGCTGAAGCCGTAATCCTGCACGGGGATCTTGCCGGATCACAAACCCTTCGCTGACCTGCTGACTTGGTTGATCTACAACACTGACATTCAGACCGCGTTGCTCGGCCTGTTGGCGCGCAAAGTCAAGCCGTACGCCGCTCAGATCGGGCACCTCCACCAGGTTGGGGCCCAGGCTCAGGATGTAGGTAACGGATTGCCCCGCTTCGACCTGCGTCCCTGCCGGTACGGACTGCTCTATGACCTGCCCGGGC
>CAKZQX010000413.1 GCA_937141995.1 uncultured Chloroflexaceae bacterium
CCATAGCTGCTGACCGTACCCCGGGGAATGCGCCGCACCGTGGCATAGATTGTTGTGTAGCTGTTCACCATACGGATGTGGATGCGCAGAAGTGCGTCTCTACAAGATAATGCAGATGCCGGCCTCAGCAGCGAGATAGAATGTGGACGCACCGCAGCGCGTTGCTACGCTCAACTCTCCGGCGCAAGCAGATCGGTGAGCCGGGCTATTCCCACCCGGCCCCAGTTGCCATCCGACGGAACGCGGGCATAGATGGTATCAAGCGCAAACGGCATTGCAACGATCCGCTCGCCGTTGATTTCCTGAAACTCAGCCCGGCCAATCGGTGCGCCCAGATTCTCTTGAATTGCATAGCGATTAAACAGCGCATTCTGATCGAAGTTCTGACCGATGCGGTTCTGGTAGAGATCATTTAAGAGCAGCGCGCGCAGTTCACGCTCCAGCGGTGGGTGGGGATCACCACTGTACATATCACGCGTCAGATCGCTCAGGCGAATGATGGTACTCCACTGACCAACCGGCGAGCAGAGACTGTCGAGGCCAAAGTGCTGGCAGGCGTAAGTCTGGCCGTTACTGGTTGCGCCGGGCAGGCGATGATTGGGACCAACCGGCACGCCAATCTCGGTCATATGCTCCAGGTAAAACTGGTGGAATGCCCAGTCGGGACGAAATCCGTTAGCCGGATCAGCCGTGAGGAAAAGCACCTGCAGCAACCCATCCCGGAGCGGCGGCTGCGTATTGCTCAACCGCTGCAACTGCTCCGGGTTCGCCGTGGGGGCATAAAATAGATCCCGTCCATAGATTTCGATAATAAATGGCGGCTGTCCGGTCATATCAACCGCGCGGGCATCGCGTTCGGGAAACTCGGCCGGGGTTGGTGGCGGCGGCGCTGTCACCGCCGCTACCGGCATCCCGGTGTGCAGCGAAACGGTCTCCTGGAGCACCGGCCAACCGGCGGGATAGGCCGAACCTACCGCCCGGTATGCCAGGTCAATCAGCAGTTCCCGCAGTTGTGCCGATGACGGCAAGGGCTCAAGCCGGGGTAGCGGCGCAACCGGGGGGACGGGTGGGGGCGCAAAGTTGTACACTTCTGAGACAAAACGCGCCCAGGGAAAGCCCGCCGGATCGATCTTCCGGCGAGGAGCGATATCCAGATGGCGGACCAACTGACTCCGGGGAACGTTATACCGTCCGACCAGGCGACGCGTCAGCCAGAGTGCCGCAGCATACTGCGCCTGCGGATACGGATCACGTCCATTGTTCAAGTTTTCCAGCTCGATCCCAACGGATACCGGATTGCAGCCAACACTATATTCGATACGCTGCCCATCAACGATCCAGGTACTCTGACCCGCATGCCAGGCGATATTGGCATCGGCAACCATCTGGGATATTTCACCTGATTTCGTGATGTAGTAGTGAATCGAGACCCAGGTCCGGGCAATATCACCACCACCGTTGCGCAGCCAGTTAAAATCGCTGGGGAAGCGACCGGCAGTCGCATGCAATACAACCATCCGAATGCGGCCGGCACTGCCCGGCGTGTAGTGCGCCCGCGTCATACCGACCTGATTGATCTGCATGTTCCGTTTCCTTTCCCGAATCACTTTGCTATGCACCAGTATAGCATGCCCGGCGTATCCACCCTGGACAGGCAAACGCGACGTTGTGTACGTCCCGCTATCGTATGAACGCCCCGGACACACAGCTTTCGCACAACAATTCCAATCTGATGTCATCGAAGATCATGTGAATCACAGGAGTTACGCGGTCGGTTCCAAACCCGGCGTCTGCCTGGATAACCGGCCCGATTCGCCTCCGGCAGGGCGGTACCAGACATCCTTCTTGGAAAAACGTTGCTCGAAGAGCAACGTTTTTCCAAGAAGATAGAAATTCGACCATCTTTTCACAAAACATTTTCACAAAATGCCAATGTTCTGTGAAAAGAAAAAGGTACCATGCTGCCGCAGGCGAATCCGGCTTCCATCGGGTGAAACATCCGGTTTGCAGAGCAACCGCGCAACTCGTATAAATGACAGGACTTACGCGATCACTGACCCGGAAGATATGGCAGCCTCCAGCTGGGCGGAAGAGACCAGATCTTTTTCACAAAAAATTCACAATGTGAATTTTTTTGTGAAAAAGAAAAAACCGTACCATGCTGCCGCAGGCGAATCCGGCTTCCATCAGGTCAAACGTCCGGTTTGCATGTCAACGGCGTAACTCCTGTGAAAAATTCAACATAGCAACTGGACAAGCGCGCTGCCGGCAGTATAATTGATGAGTACACAATGTAAGAAATAGCTGCTCGTTTCATGTTTGTAGCTAATGTAAGGAGTCTGCCTGAATGAGCTACTGGACCTCAAGGAGGAGGTACGCATGAATTCCATGACCCCTGAACGGTGGGCCCAGTCCGAAACGGAGCCGGTTGGTACATCACCAGTACTTTCAACAGAAGTGTCCAAAGTTACAACACCACAACCGGTCGAGCCTACCCGTCCCGCACTGATGATCTGGGTACGCAAATTCGCCTACCTGTTGCTGGGCCTGACGGTGTTTATTCTGGCGCTCCAGTTGCTTAAACAGGGAGCAGGGGTATATGGTGGCAGTATTGTTCAGTTTCTGAACATCTCGTCCTTTACCAATGCACTCGGGTTTGGCTGGTTGCTGGCCTACCTCTTCCTGAGCGGCTCACCCGTGGCAGCGGTGGCAGTCTCCTTCTTTGCATCCGGGACACTCTCGGATCTGCAAACATTTGCGATGATTACCGGGTCACGCCTGGGAGCGTCATTTATCGTACTGTTCGTCGGGTTTATCTACTACCTGCGCGGGCACCAGCGGACTGCCAGTATTGCTACGGGTGTGCTGGCCCTGCTGACAACCGCCGCGATCTATCTGCCGGCGCTACTGCTCGGCTATTATGCGTTGACATCGGGCATGCTGGGGGGATTTCAGATGCAGGCGACCACGCCCCTGGCATCAGTGATTGACATGCTCATTGTGCCCATCGTGGATAGCGCGGCACGACTGCTGCCGGGTTGGGCGCTGTTCTTCTGTGGAATCGGGTCACTCCTGCTGGCCTTTAGCCTGCTTGACCGGGCACTGCCTGAGATGAATGCGGAGAATAGCGCTTTCCGGCGCATCGGGCGGCTGATCTACCGTCCCGCAGCGATGTTTGTGCTGGGTGCCGCCGTAACGGGAGTGACCCTCTCGGTTTCGGTTTCGCTGGCGGTGCTCGTACCACTATCGGCAAAGGGGTTTGTACGGCGTGAGAATATACTGCCCTACATCATGGGGGCCAACATCACAACCTTTATCGATACCCTGATCGCTGCTTTGATCGTTGGCGGACCGGCTGCATTTACAATTGTCCTGGTAGAAATGCTCAGTGTAACGCTACTCTCCCTACTCGTGTTATTCCTGGGCTATCGTCCATTTGAGCGCGCAATCCTTCGTCTTCAGGCACTCATTACCAGGAACAACCGAACACTGGCGCTGTTTCTTGGAATTATGCTCATTATTCCTATTATTTTACTTCTGGTAAATTGATGAACATCTTACTCTATGCCGGCCCGGCTCCCTGGCGCGATCTGGTGCTGCAGTTTAGTGCTCCCCTGGTGACGCAGGGAGCTACAGCGCTGACTCTGGTAACCGGTGGCGGCGACAGTTGTTATCCGTTGCTTCAGCAGGCGGCTCGGGAGCTTTTCATTCCCGCGCATGTACCGGTGATGTTTCGCGCTCTGCCGGGCAATGCACAGATGGCAATTCTGGCTGCCGCCGAAGTTCAGAACTACGACCTGGTTATTTTTGGCCGGTTTCACCAGGCGCTGACACGCC
>CAKZQX010000414.1 GCA_937141995.1 uncultured Chloroflexaceae bacterium
CCGCCCTGCCGGAGGCGCAAAGCTCCGTTCGCGGGGAACCGCGTAACTCGTGTCAATTACAGGAGTTACGCAGTTGATATGCAAACCGGACGTTTGACCAGATGGAAGCCCGATTCGCCTGCCGCAGGCGAATCGGGCTTCCAGGTCTGTGACCACGTACCTCCTGTCAATTACCATTCAGATGACTTGTGCCGACGACCAGGCAATCCCGGCCCATGGTTTTTGCCCGGTAGAGCGCCTGATCGGCTATGCGTACGAGCCGCTCGCCGGTGGTGCCATGATTGGGAAACATCGCAATGCCCAGCGAGAGCGTCACCGGGCCAAGTGCCTGGCCGCGATAGGTCAGGGCCAGTTGCTTGGCTGCCGTGCGGATCTGTTCGGCCCGCTGGATCACCGTATCGAGGCTGGTATCCAGCATAATGAGGGTAAACTCCTCGCCCCCGTAACGGCAGGCGATATCCTCGCGGCGCAGGTGTGACTGCAAGATCCGCCCCAGTTCGCGCAGCAGCATGTCTCCGGCGGCATGCCCAAACGAGTCGTTGAACCGCTTGAAATGATCCAGATCGAGCATGATCACCCCCAGCGCGGTCTGGTGGCGGGTAGCCCGCTGCACTTCGCGCTCCAGCGACTCCTCCATGTAGCGCCGGTTGAACAGCGCGGTGAGCGGATCACGGATCGCCTGGTGGCGCAACGTCTCACGCAGTTGCATGTTTGCCAGGGCCAGCCCGATATGTTCCGCGACGGTGACGGCCAGTTGCTGGTGTGCTTCCGGAAACGGCCCCTGCTCAACGCAGAGATGGAGCATCCCCAGCGTTTCGCCCTGGGCCATCATCGGCACACAGAGTGTACTCTGCGGCAGCGGGGTTGCCAGATGCTCGCATGTCAGCGCATGCTGCGTATCTTGCAACAGATAGGTGCGACCGCGCCGCAAAGCCCAGCACTCATCCGGGGCACAGATCTGCCGGGCCGATAGATTACCCCAGATAGCGCTCGCCTCGGCGTAGTTGCGCGAGGCGGTAATGATATAGAGCGCGCCCGATACATCCGGGAACATCTGGGGCATAATCTGTATAATCACCGCCGCCGCCTCATCACTGGTCCGGCAGATCTGCAAGAGATCACTCATGTCGCTCAACAGGGTAATCTCATAGTTGCGACGCTCCAGTTCGCCGGCCCAGTGGGTTAGATCAGCATTGGCCCGCTGCAGCGCCTCCTCCGCTTGCTTGCGTTCGGTGATATCGGTGGCAACACTGCCGACTGCATAGATCTTCCCGGTGGCGTCGGTAATCGGGAAGACCGTACGCAGGTAAGTATACAGCGTATCTCCCCGTGGAATAGTGATCTCCTTCTCGATGGTCTGGCCTGTTTGCAATACCTGTTGATCCTGGGTTGCCAGGGTGCGGGCCTGTTCCTGCGCAAAGAAGTTTGATGATACCATTCCCAGCAAGGGCTTCTGCGAATGCCAGAATGCCTGGAACTGTTTGTTATGCAGGATGACCTGGCCCTGCACATCCTTCGCCAGCATAATCGCGGGTGAGTGATCCAGAAATCCGCGCAGCAGCGACTGGCTCTCGCGCAGGGCTTCTTCAGTCTGCTTGCGCTCGTGAATATCTGCCACCGTACCAATAATAAATGCCGGGTCGCCCTGCGGATCGCGGATCAGGGTCACCAGCACATCGGCCCAGAACCAACTGCCGTCTTTGCGGATAAAGCGCTTCTCCAGGCGGTAGTGCTCGATCAGGCCGCGTGCCAGCTTTTGCTGATGCACGCGGCTGATATCGACATCCGCGGGATGGGTTACATCCAGCGCGCGCCCCTGATAGACCTCCTCCGGGGTGTAGCCTAGCATATCTGCCCAGCGGTGGTTTATCCGGAGATAGTTCCACTGCGTATCCATCAATGCCATGCCGACCAGGGTATGATCAAAAATGGCCTCCAACTGCGTCTCGCCGGCGCGCAGAGCCTGCTCCATCTCCTTGCGCCGCGTAATATCCGCCATGACGCCCGTCACCGCAACGACCTGCCCGTCGGCCAGGATGGTCCGGCTGTTGGTGCGAATATAGACCAGGCGGCCATCCTTTGACACCACCCGAAAATCAAACGGCTGCCGCGCGCCTTGCAGGGTTTGCATAAAGCTGGCTTGCAGATCGGGCAGATCCTCGGGATAGACAAACCGGGTAAATGGTTGCCCAATAATTTCCTCTGGCGTATACTGAACCATCTGCTCAACAACTGGACTAATATAGATAAACGTACCTGTACTATCCAGGGTAAAGATAACATCGTTGATATTCTCGACCAGCGCCCGGTAGCGCTCCTCGCTTTCGCGCAGGGCCGCTTCCATCCGTTTGCGCTCGGTAATATCGGTTGAGATCACTCCCAGGCCGCTAATGTTCCCGGCTTCATCGTAGAGTGGAAACTTGAGCGCCATATGCGTACGTAACTCGCCGTCAATCGGCAGATGTAATTCATTCTCGATGATCTGACCGGTAGCCAGGACGGTCTGGTCTTCTACGCGCCAGGTTGCGATGATATCGCGCATATATGCGACCGTAGCGGGATCACTCACCTGCGGGTCTTCCACAAACAGGGCCAGCAGTTCTTCATCGGTGTAGCCGACTAACTCGTCCAGGTTTAGCGGGACTAACCGTTTGTAACAGCGGTTAACCAGTAGATAGCGTCGTTCTACATCTTTGATCAGAACGGCGGCGGGCATATGATCGATCAGGTTTTGTAGCAACCGCTCGCTTTCATGCAGGGCCGCTTCCATCTGTTTCCGCTCGGTGATGTCGCGCAGAATGCCGATCCCATGCCAGGCTCCCCCCATCTGCACCGCTGAGAGCGAAACCTCAACCGGGCAGACTGAGCCGTCTTTGCGGAGCGCTTCCAGTGCGGCGGTCTGCCCAATTGCCGGTCCCTGCCCGCTCCGACAGAACGTAGCCATTCCCTGGTGGTACAGCGCGTAGAACGGCTCCGGGACGATCATGCGATGCAGATCCTGCCCCAGCGCTTCGGCGCTGCTGTAGCCCAGCAACCGTTCGGCAGCGGCATTCCAGAACTGGATATGTCCCCGACTGTCAATCATAATGATGGCATCCTGCGCGGCGGCGCTCAGGGTGCGAAACTTCGCTTCACTCTCACGCAGACTGGTTTCGGTGGTCAGGCAATCGGTGATATCGTAGGCCAGCACCATCCCGCTGATAATCCGGTTCTGCCGGTTATATATCGGCAACACATGTACATCATAGACGCCGTCGGCAAACGCCACTTGCGCATTGCCGTGAATGCCGTCCAGGGCGGCCCGGTAGTGCGGCTCCAGGATAGCGCAGAGGTCCGGCGATACGACCTCGTGGAGCGTGCGGCCAACGACGGTTGCGCGACTCAAGCCCCCGCGCCGGGTGGCGGTCCAGTGTGCATCGGTGTAGCGCAGTTCATGATCGAATGTCATAATAATGCCCATCGGGAAGTGCTGCATGAGCGTATGCCCGACTGCGGCTGTGTGTTCCAGTTCCACAACACGCTGCTTGAGAGCGGCATTCTCCGCCTGGAGTGCAGCAATGGTTTCTGTATCGGTCAGGGTCATCAACGTACTCCATTCACAAGGCGTTTGGGAGCGAATATGCTGATCGCTGGTTTACGCCGGGCAGTATCTGCCGGGCTATCTCCTGGTTAACAGTTATCAAAAGCGCATTATCGTGTCGGCACTGTTTGTTTATTCTTTTCATTATAATACGGGTTGCCTCGTGTGATTTTATTGCAGTTTCGGTGCAAACTGTGTGCAGATGTGGCGGGAGAAGCAATGAGGCGGAAGAACAAATAAACAGAGAACAAAGAACAAACAGGATGTTGGAGCGGGCACAGTTTATTCCGGGTTCTCAGAGACTGTCTGAAAAGATGATGCGCGTCGGTCCCACGGCATGCCGGGTGT
>CAKZQX010000415.1 GCA_937141995.1 uncultured Chloroflexaceae bacterium
GGTCAGCAGATCGATGGCGAAGCCTACCTGGATCTGGTCTTTGTTCATTCGGGACTGCTCGACTATGAACAGTCCGGGTTGATGGTCAGCCTGAATGAAGAGCCGATTGCCGGCGTGCGGCTCGATGATACCTCGACCCGCCTGGGCAGCACCCGGCTGGCACTGCCGGCCACGGCGTTGCGTCCCGGTAGCAATCTGATCACAGTCCGGGCGGATCTGCTGCCACGCGCCCTCTGCATTGATCCACGCAGCAGTGGCCTCTGGATGTCCATCCGGCCGGAGTCGTTGCTGCATCTGCCGCTGGTTCCGGCGCAGGACAGCACGCCGGCCGACGTGATCGACCTGAGCTCCTATCCGCAGCCCTTCACCGTGCAGACCAACCTGAGCGACCTGGCCTTTGTGCTGGACCCGGCTGATCCGGCCGGCTGGGAGGTGGCGGCACAGATTGCGTTTGACCTGGGTCCGCAGATGCAGGGAGCGCTGGTTGATCTGGGGGTGGCCTATGCCGATGCAGTCCCGGAACAGATGCGTGCGGAGCGTAATCTGCTAGTGGTCGGACGTCCGACGCGCCTGCCGCTGCTGGATGAACTGGGCAGCGCCCTACCGGCTCCCTTCGCCGCCGGCTCTGCTCTGGCCTCCGCGCCTAATGCACCGATCGTGTATCGGATGGCCGAGGAGGTCAGTGTGGGCTATCTGCAACTGCTCACCGCACCCTGGAACGACGAGCGCGCGATCCTGACCGTGCTGGGCAGCAGCGATACGGGGTTAGAGTGGGCCGGTGCCGCGCTGACCACACCGGAGTTGCGCAGTAAACTCGCGGGCAACCTGGCCGTTGTGCAGGGGGAGCAGATCGAGAGCAGCGATACCCGCACCCGGGTCACGGCCGAAACCACGCCACCAGAAACCGTAGAGTCGGAGGAGGAAGCGACCGTTGCGCTTGAGCGCCCGGATATCCTTTTGTTCGTGGCTGTGGCAAGTATTGCCCTGGTTGCATTGGGGAGCCTGGTCTTTGGCGTTGTCTGGTGGCGACGGCGTAGGATGCAACATCAACTTGCCACGGAGTAATCGCATGCAGTCACCTGTGCATCATCATCAGCGCAAACATTCGTCAGTGCCCGGGTATCGCCGGATTGGACACTGGACTGTCGGGTTGTTCGCTCTCCTGCTGCTGGTCGGCGTGGGGTTGCTGACATCGCGGAGCAGCGGCAGTACGACCGTCACGGTGCATCCTACCCCGATTGCACTGAGCGCGGCGGAACTGGTTAACCCACTGCGCGGATTCTACCGCTGGTACGGGAGCGAGCCGATTCCTCAGCCGCGGCCGGCGTATGATCATTATGCGCGGTATGGCTGGCGTGAACTGGAACCTACCAGAGGGCAGTATGACTTCTCGGCCATCGCGGCGGCGCTGGAGACGGCGGAGGCGGCGGGGGC
Organism: uncultured Chloroflexaceae bacterium; assembly: GCA_937141995.1. Taxonomy (GTDB): domain Bacteria; phylum Chloroflexota; class Chloroflexia; order Chloroflexales; family Chloroflexaceae; genus CAKZQX01. The sequence continues at coordinate 1,435 of CAKZQX010000415.1, forward strand.
GAAATTTGCCTTTCGGGTAATGGCCGTCAATGGATTTAGCTCACCGCTGGAAGTTCCCGACTATCTGATGCAGGAAGTTGGGGGTACAGATTGCACCTACTATGATCAGCAACTCTGGGTGCCGGACTGGGACAGTCCGCAGTTTCTTGAGCGGGCACATGCATTGGTCACGGCGCTGGGGGAACACTTCGATGGCGACCCACGTCTGGCCTACTACGAAATGGGCATCTATGGGCACTGGGGTGAGTGGCACAATGGTGGTCTCTGTGCGCCCCCCGCCGGCACAGCAACAAAACAGGCACTGGTAGATATGCAACTGGCCGCGTTTGCCGACACGCGCATCGTGATGAACTCCGGAGCGGAAGAGGTTGCGGCGTTCGTCTACACGCTGGAACAGTCGCCGCGCATCGGCGTCCGAGTGGACAGCCTGTGTGATCCCTGGTTTGATCAACAGTTTACCGATTCGCCCGCGAAGCTGGCGCTCATACAGGAGCGCTGGAAGACCGCGCCGATTATTACCGAGTTTATGCACTGGAACCCGTCCGATCCGGCGTTGTGTGTGGAGCAGGTGCGGCGCTGGCATGTGGCGGCGGTGGCAAACGGCAGTGTTTCCACCTGGGACGACTATACCGCTGAACAGCAGGCGCAACTCATCCGGATCGGGAAAGAATCCGGCTACCGCTTTGTGCTGGAGCAGTTGACCTACCCGATAGAAATTATGGCAGGGGGGCAATTTGACATAACGAGCAGGTGGTCAAATGTCGGCATCACGCCGGCTTATGAGCGCTTTGTTGTCACCTTTGAGTTGCGTCCCCAGGGGCAGGCCAACGTCGCCTGGTTGGGTAGCTCACATCTGGACCTGGAGCAGTTGCTCCCAACGACGGAACCGGTCAGCATAACCGATCAGTTGCGCGTATCCTACCGGCTCAAGCCCGGCGTGTATGACCTGAGCCTGGTTGTGCGTGATCCGTCCGGGTATCGTGCGCCGCTCAATCTGGCAATTACGGGCCGGACGGATACCGGGCGCTATCCGCTGGGTACGCTGACGGTGCAGCCTGGCCCACCCTGGCATGATCTGTTTTTACCCGTGATCATTGGGTCATCACACCGGACCAGACCCTGAGCCGGGTACTGGTGTTTTGAAATAGTAGCAAGGAGTATCATTATGAAACGCATTCTGACGTCCGCTCTTGTCCTGACTCTTGCCATTCTCACCGTGGCTCTGGCCGTTTCCGTTGCCGCGAAACCCAACCGACCTCCTACGAAAAAGCCGCCCCATGCGCGGGTCACCTGGAGTGTTCCACGCATCGAGCAGACGCTTGCGCCGGGTACGACTATACGGTTGCAGGTCACCATGGTGAGTAGTGCTGATCTGAGCGATGTAACTCTGCGCGTGCCCGGCGGCCTGGGGCGTGTGCTCACCGTCGAGCCGACAAGCATTGCCAGTGTGAAGGCGGGTGTTGTCACGCCTGTCACCCTCACGGTCAGCATGCCGCTTGCGCGTGCCCACAGCCAGGGGGGTGTCGTCCAGGTCCGCGCCGGAAACCCGGCTGTACCGTCGCCGCTGAAGGTGAAGATACGTGTGCCGGGTACGGAGAATGAAGCCGACAATGACGTTGAGGAAGATGACGCAGATGATGACTGATCTCCGGAACCGACATGCGTGATACGGCGGCGGTTCAAGCCGGCTCCTTATGCCGCTTACCATAACCGGACTATGGTATCATGATCCGGTATACTCCTGGATACAGCTTAATTTGAATTTTTAATCCAGACATCACTGGACCGGAGTCCCGGCTTCAGCCGGATCAGGCGTTCCTGGCAGTATGCCGCTGTCCCGGCAGACATTCGACCGGCTGAAGCCGGGACTCCCGGATGGCATATCCGGAGTATTTTCTAAGAGCCTGTCTGAAACGGGTTGGTCATGGGGCTACGGCCCCGGAGCGGGAGTCCCGGCTTCAGCCGGTTCCGGCCACACACCGGCTGAAGCCGGGACTCCTGGGGCGCTGTCCGGTGTCTCAGAGCACCCAGCATGCCGTGTGACCGACGCGAATCATCTTTTCAGACAGTCTCTAAAAGTTCATCAGGCGGTTCCAGGCCGGCGCAATCGCCTGATGAACGATGAAGACATACTGCGCGGTGTGATGTGCGCCGGAAGAACGGTGCATCGCATGCATCCTACTACTGCCAGGACAGGCAGCGGACGCGCAGAAGCGCGTCCCTACCGGAAGTACTTACACCCCGACCGTGTTTGCATGCACGGTGGGTTGCTCCATTTCGGCGGTCCAGGCGCGGTAGTAGTGTTGGATGCGGGTGGCAAAGCCTTTGTTGGGCCGCTCGGCGAAGATGCGCCGGCCGAGGGTAGCGGCCTCGGTGCGCAGTTCGGTCTGTCGCTGCGCAATCAATCCTTGCAGCGCATGGGTTGCATCCCCACCATTTACATTATTCTCCTCGGTCAGCAGCGTCTCGCGGAAGATGGCCAGATCGTGGTCATCACCCAGCAGATCCCCGAGATGATCAAGTTCATCCTCATAGCTCTTCATCACATCCGGCCACACGTTCCGCAGCAACCGCACATGGTACCAGTGGTCCTTTACGCGTTTGCGCCAGTCGTGAAAATGCTCAACGGTCGGTTCGGCATAGGCCAGGGCAAACGCATCGCGTCCCTGGCGATAGATGCGCGTCAGCCCGGGGCGAACGGCTTTGAAACTACTGCGCTTGAGCGGCCATGTCTCAACCTGGTTTCGTCCGATGTGCAGCATCTCTAGTGTCTCGGCGATGCGCTGGTCAATGTCAATGGTAGCAACAGTGGCTTCGCGGTGGCGCACCAGATCGGCGCGCAATGCGCCGAAGCGTTCCGGCTTGAGGGCATCGCCAAACACGTCGCGCATCTGATCGAGCGTCTCAATCCGCGCCTCGGCGTCGCGCAGTTCGGACAGCTTGCGCCCCGCGTCGCGGAAGCGGGTATTCTCAGTTTTGTACATCTTCCCCAGTTCGCCGCGCATCAGCCGCAGCACAGCCCGCACCTTCTTCAGGCTCTTGCGCGCCTCGTGAATGCTTTCGTGCTTGTCCTGTTCAGCATTGCTCAACGCGCCAATTGCCTGATCCAGTTGTTCATAAACGATGCGGGTCATGCCCGCCGGTAGGGTTTCGTCGGTTTGTAGTCGGTATGACATTCGGAATAACTCCTTCAAAGCGGGGCACGCTGATAATCCGGTGTGCCCTACCTACAATGTTGCTTGTTCGTTATGGATGCCTGTGGCGCCATCGGGGCGCGGAGGGCTCTCTTCAGTAATTTGCAGGGTGCCGTCGCCATCGTAGGCGCGTACCGCGAAGGTATGCCGGCCCTCGGCGAAGGGCCACGCGTAGCGCCAGATCACCCAGGTAGTCCCGGATAGCGGCGGGCGTAACTGCGCTTCTTCCCAGGGACCGTCATCAACCTGCACCTCGACCTTGGAGATGCCGCGCGCGCCGGAGTAGGCAATCCCGCCGACCGGCACCAGCCGTCGGTCGCCCTGCTCGATCAGCGTATCTACCGCCACGGTGTCGATCACCGAGGTCATCTTCACCTGCGCTTCGCGTGACCAGCCCCGCTCGACCCAGTAGCCGGGGGTGTACTCGCTGCTTACTTCTACACCGGTAATCCACTTGGGCTGCTTCATGCCATACACATCCGGGATCCAGATGCGCAGCGGGAAGCCATGATCGACCGGCAGCAGGTTGCCGTCCCAGGCATAGCAAAACATAATCCGCTCATCGGCATTGATCAGATCCAGATCAACCGTCTCGTAGTAGCCGTCGCCGCTGGTGATGTGCAGGTATTGCGCGCCCGCCTGCACGCCGGCATCGGCCAGCACGCGCTGCACGCTCACGCCGGTCCAGTAGGTCGTGCTGATCAGGCCGGTCGGGATACGCCCGGAGATGCAGCGCAGGGTGACATACTGGTTCATCGGTTCATAGTTGTTCTGCAGATCTTCCAGCGACAGTTGCAGCGGATTATCCACCATGCCGGTAATCGGCAACGTCCAGGTCGAACCGTCGATCACGGTTGGCTCGGCGCGAATAAAGACCTTGTAGTGATCTTTGAGCGGCGTATACTCCGGGCGAGTGCCGGGCACCGGCATCACCTCGGCATCGGCGTTGGGAAAGGGGCGCGGATCGGCTGCGACTCCTGTATGCCCCATCTCCTCGGTGGCTGCGGCCCGGCGGCGCTGTTCGTTTCGCGCCAGCACTGCGCCCAGGCCGGTGCTTGCTACAGTGATCGTTGCCGTACTCGCCCCCAGCCGGATCAGGAAGCGGCGGCGATCCAGGTGTTCAACAGCACGCTCCGCCGTGGCGGGTTGCTCGCCGGCGGGCAGCAGGTGCGCGGCGGACCAGCTTTCCGCCAGACCCCAGCCCAGAAAGATTACCACCAGCCAGAGCAGGCTGACCAGTGGATTGCCGATATTCTGGCTGAGCGCAATCGTGATGCCAATCAGCGGCAAGCCAAAGAGTGCCCCCAGCACCAGCCCGGTTGTCCGGTCGGGTGGGAGCTTGCGGCGGCCCACCAGGGCGAAAAACAGCGCGCTGATAACCACGCCGAGGATTAAAAACTGGATCACCGCAATCACCTGCTCGGCGAGTTTGGCGTTGTCGGTGACACTGATCCCCAACAGCCGGAACAGCGTGATCATTGTATCAATGCCAAAAGTGACGACCGGGCCGGGCAAGACCCGTGTTACCCAGTCGAACAGGAGAAATGGGACAAACGGCAGACCTGCCAGTTGATCTGCCAGATACATTATGCTCATCAACAGAACTGTGAATAGCACACCGATCAGTGCGCCGGTTCCGGGGCGAGCGGTTCGCATAGGCGGCTCCTTCAGATCCGGTGAAAATAGGGTTGGTTGTATTGTCTCATGAAAACGGTCAGTGTTACAAACTTCGCCAGATCTGGGAGCGCAATGCGGCATTATTTCCGTTACTTCCAGAGAACCGACCAGCCGCCGCCAAACGTCTCCGGCCGGTAGGTACCCTGAACCAGCGAACAGGCGGCGATCACCAGACCGATGATAACACTCATCAGCGTCACTATTTCCGGATAGCTGATAAAGATCGGCGAGATTGCCAGCCAGAGGCCCAGCGGCAGGTTCACCCAGCGCACCGGGCGGGGTTCCTCCCATATCGCCACCACCGCAGCACTAATGACGAGTGGCCCGATGATGCGGTGATTTATGGCTGCCGCCGAGTCGGTATATCCCAGCACTGCCGGGGCCGCCATCAACCAGATGCCCAGGATGGTATTCACAAAACGTGCCCACATAACTTCCTCCTACGCTTTTGCCGGTTCCATGCCCCAGAACAGCCGCCAGGTTGACCGTCCGCGCTGATGCTCGCGCTTGAGATATTGCACACTTGCCAGGAACTCGTCCATGGCCGGGCCGATCATCAGCAGGGAGATCACCGCTGTGGTCATGCAGAGCGTACACCACTCACCGACGAGCACCGGTTGCGAGATCACCAGGCCGATGCTGACTGCGCCGAGCGGACCAACCGCCAGACCGAACAGGATCACGATCCAGGGCATTTTGCGCCAGCGCTCCCGCCCGCCGATAATGCCGGTGACGGCATCGACCAGGTAGCCCAGCGCGCCGAGGGCGGCATCCGAAATGGGGAACATATGCGAGAGCGATGAGGTCAGCACTTTGCGGCTGCCGTCACCAAAAAAGGGTTCCCAGACGGTACCGATAACTTCATACTGGTAGAGGGTAAGATAGCCTGCAATAACCAGGCCAATCAGGGCCAGCACAACGATTGGCAGACGCTGTGACCAGGAGGAAGGATTATCATCCCATCCTGGTGGGTTGTGCGTATCACGGTTACTCATTGAAGATTCCTCCTTTTGCAATTATAGGATTGTGTATGCCGGTAGCCGCGGCCTTGCTGATTTCCCCTATTGCAATTCGCGTACCAGGGGTGCAGTGTTGCGGAGGAGGGAACAATATCTCGGTAATATGCCAGGTAGAAAAAACGTGCGGGTCATATGAATATATGACCCGCACCGCGCTTGCTTGATTATTTGGAACAACTACACCCGCTGATCTTCGCGGATGTTCAGCAGTGGCAGTCCGGTTGACTCGTCGATCCGGCGCTGGAGATGTCGAGGTGCCTCGACCACAACCACCTCCAGCGTGGGGCGCACATGCGCTTCCAGCAGATGCCCGCCGTGCGCTGTGCCGTCGGGCTTGCCCAGGACGACATGCGCGTGGATTTTGGGCATGCCCTGGTGTAGCGCGATATTGCCCACCAGCGTCAGCACCTCGACCTGCTCCTTGACCGGGATCTTGATATAGTCCTTCTGCTCCATGTCGAAGAAGCCCAGCATGGCATCGCTAAAGGCACCCAGCGCGGTAAAGCGGGAGGCCGCCAGGTTCTGCTGCTGCGCAAAGGCGCGGATGCCGGAGACGACCTCTTCTCCCGGATCAAAGATCAGCGCAAAGGTCTTCTCGCCGCTCTCACTTATCAGTTTTGCCTGCATTTGCTTTTCCTTTCACTATGCGCCATGCCAGGACACCCCCGGCAAGCAGCGCCGAGCCGATCAGCGCGGCTTTCGGGAGTTGCCCATCAATTACCTGTCCCTCGTAGGTGTCACCATAGTCAGCTTCGGGGCGACCCTGCTTTGGTCCGCTGGGACCGGCGCGCAGGGCCATCTGGATCACCTGCGCCAGGTGGAGCGCACGCCGGTTCGTCTCCTGGGCGATCTGTTCCTTACAGCTAAAGCCGTCGGTGATAATCAGGGTGCGCTCGTCGGCCTCGCGCACGGCGGGCAGCAGCATCCGCTCCCCCGCCTTGACCGATACCTCGTAGCGTTCGCCCTGCTCAAAGCCAAACGATCCCGCCATCCCACAGCAACCCGAGTCAAGCTCTTTGTAGTCCAGCCCTAGCTTCGACAGGATGGTATGCTCATGATCGGTGTGCATAATCGCTTTGTGGTGGCAGTGACCGTGCAGCAGCGCCTTGCGCTCCAGGCGCGGCGGATCATAGTCCCGGACCTTGTCCGCCAGAAATTCGCCCAGCGTAAACACCTGCGTATTCAGCCGCTTGGCATCCTCGTCGTGAGGGAACAGGTTGATCAACTCATCGCGGAAGACCGAAATGCAACTGGGCTCCAGACCAATAATCGGCGTGCCCGCGCGGATCTCGGTTCGCAGTTTGTCAACAACGTCGCGCAGCAGATGCTTCGCCAGTCCGAGCATGCCATAGTCATAGAGCGGGCGACCACAGCACATCCACTGCTCCGGCACCACCACCTGGAAGCCGGCCGCCTCCAGCACCTCGACGGCAGCTTTGGCGGTGTCTGGATGGAAGTGGTTGTTGAAGGTATCCGGCCAGAGGATGACGCGGGGTTGACCGCTGTTGCGTGGCTCGCGCCGGCGGAACCAGGCTTTGAAGGTCTGCGGCGCAAATGGTGGAATATTTCGCTCCGGGGCAACATCGGCGATAAACTTGGAGATCCGGCTGAGGCCGGGCGTCTGGGTAAAGAAGTTAGCAACCCGGGGCATCAGCGCGGCCAGCCGGGCCCAGTAGAAGATCAGGCCAAAGGCGTAGGCGCTGCGCGGGCGCACCCGCCCCTCATAGTAGTGTGAGAGAAACTCGGCCTTGTAGGTCGCCATATCGACACTGACCGGGCAGTCGTTTTTACAGCCCTTACACGCCAGGCAGAGGTCCAGCGACTCCTTGACCGGCTCGCTGCGCCAGCCGTCGCTGATCTCCTCGCCCTGCATCATCTCGAAGAGCATGCGCGCTCGCCCACGCGTGGTGTGCTCTTCCTCACGCGTCACCATAAAGCTGGGGCACATCGTCCCACCATCCGTGCGGCGGCACTTACCGACGCCGACGCAACGCAGGGTGGCATGCGCGAAGTTGCCGTTATCCTCGGGGAAGTGGAAATGCGTGTTGACCTGCAGCGGGTTATAGCTGGTGCCCAGGCGTAGATTCTCGTCCGGCAGGTAGGGATCTACCACCTTGCCGGGGTTCATCTTACCCTCCGGGTCCCAGATGGTCTTGAACTCGCGGAACGCAGTGATCAGCTCTTCGCCAAACATCTTGGGTAACAGGGCAGCCCGCGCCTGCCCATCGCCATGCTCGGCGGTCAGCGATCCGCCATAGTGGACGACCAGATCGGCGGCTTCGCTGATGAAGGCCAGGTAGTCCTCAATCCCTTCACCGGTCTTCAGGTCGAAGTCGATCCGCACATGGATACAGCCATCGCCAAAATGCCCATACAGTGCGCAGCCATAGCCATACTTGTTAAGCAGGCTGCGGAAGTCGCGCAGATATTTGCCGACATTCTCCGGCGCAACGGCGGCATCTTCCCATCCCGGCCAGGCATCGCGCTGACCGGGTACGAAGGCAGTTGCGCCCAGACCCGACTCGCGGATGGCCCAGACC